>JAGVKP010000092.1 GCA_020050475.1 Candidatus Babeliales bacterium | reverse complement strand
CGCTTACTTTTTAACGCACTAAAAAGAACCCTCTTTTCATCTTTTGAGAATGGCAAGAGGTCAACATGAAGCACACCAAAGCACGATCCAGCAGTAACCATGCCAATCATCCCGGCCGTGGTTTCGCGAAAATCCCCGCGCCCTACCAGGTAAAGACCCGCTCCTATGCCAAAGGTAGTGGTCGCCACTGCTCGCGCCAAAAGCTTGCCGGTTAGCTTGGCAGCAAAGAGTGCTCTTTCAGAATGAGTTCTACCAGGTTGGCCCACAATCGAATGGTCCACGGCGAGATGTTCGCCCGAAAAAGAGAGTAAAAGCGGCAGTACGATTTTTAGTTTGTTTGTCATCATAGAGGTCCCTTCATAGTGATGATACTGATGTTAGTTATCCCCTTTTTTAATGCCCAAGTCAACCAGTACTCCCTACAGCAGCACTTTTTATAGTTTTTTTACTGCCAATAAAGACCCGCAAGGTCGCTCTGGTGCAAAATTAGTGAAAACCAACGTTTTCATCGCAATTTTTCTCACATTACGGAAAACGATCAATACCCAGCTTTTTCCAATCAGCATCAAAAAGCGCCATGCCGCGATCGGTCAGCAGATGATTAAAGGCTGCGGGCAAAAGCGTAATTGGCACTGTTGCCACATCACACCCAGCAGCGATCGCTTCATGAAAATGCCGCACGGTGCGCAGTGATGCTGCCAAAAGCTGCGCATCATACTGATAGCGATCAAGCATATCCCGAATTTGATATAAAAGTTGTACACCATCGACATCAAGATCATCCCAGCGCCCTACCATCGCTGAAATATACCTGACACCACATTTGGCCATCGCAAGCGCTTGCGCAAGAGAAAATACGAGCGTCACATTTATGTTAATTGATTCGTCAACCAACCGTTTGATCGTAGAAAAATAGTCAAGATGGCACGGAATTTTCACGACAATATTCGGTGCCAACTCTGCTAACGCACGTGCTTGCAAATAAACCTCTTTGGGATGGCTCTGCGTTACTTCGACTGAAATATCGCCAGTAGGTACTGCTTTGCAAATATCCATCACGACATGTTTTGGATCACCCCCCTCTTTGGCAAGATGCGATGGGTTGGTCGTAACGCCATCAATCAACCCGGTATCGACAAACTTTTTAATCGCAGTGCGATCGGCCGTATCCAAAAAAATTTTCATAAACTACTGTCCTTTTAAAAAACTTGAAGCTCACTATTTCTGATTGCTAAGGTAATGATCGAGTATAGAGTACCAAAAAAAGGAGTTTGTATGTTCGACTTTAAATTTAATAAATTAGACCAAACCACTCAAGGTATCATTATCTTTGTGCTTGGTGTCGTTCTTTTACTCTATGCACTCAATATATTTCAGCGTTGGTTTAATGTTATTTTTATCATTACGGCAATCGTGCTTATCGCTATCGGTTCAATGAAGCTTGAACTTCCAGAAAAAATTCGCAAATTTGTTCGCAAGTAAATAAGCTTACTGACACTGAAATCTGCGCACAGGATTAATTCTATAGACAATGTACCAAAAATCTGGCACGATTTATTTAACCAAACCTAAAGGTTTCAAGAGTGAAAAGCTCCCTTATTATCTATGAAGGTAAAAAGTTTACGGTCGAGTGGTATATCGATGCCAAAGGGAAAAGTAAGGCGTTCGAATACTTCGACGAGCTGCCCCTTGATCGACAGAAAAAATTATTGAGTCTCGTGCGACTTATTGCCGATCTAGGAAAGCTGTTCAACAAGGAAAAATTTCGATACGAGGGAGAATATATCTATGTTTTCAAGCCCATGCCAGATCGTTACTTTTGTTTTTTCTATCAAGATGCCAAAATAATTGTTACGAACGCATACGAAAAAAAGACAGATAAGTTATCAGTACCTCAGAAAGATAAGGCACTTAAACTTAAAGCTGATTATGAGTTGCGATGCAAAAGAGGGACCTACTATGAGTAAAAAAAACCGATCAACTTATGAAACATTTGTGTCAAATCTGAGCTCTGAGCAAAAGAAAGAATTTGATGCAGAGCACGAAGAACTTCTTTTGTCTGAGCTTGTCTTGGCAATTATGGAGAATGATGAAATTTCAGTACGAGAACTTGCAAAGATGGCTGGGGTTTCTCCGACGATTATTCAGTCAATCAGAGCCGGCAGAGGAAAAAGTCACAATTTAGAAACATTCTATAAAGTAATGAAAAGTCTTGGCTATGATCAGTTTTTGGTCGGTAAAAATGGACACTTTGTTTCTATAGATTTTTCAAATTTTGTAAAAAAATAAGAGCCGGCGTTAACCGGCTCTTGGTAGTTCTACTGAATTTTCGGTTCTTGAGAGATAATCACGCGTGTTGGTACGGCAATCTTAATACCATGTTCGCGCAAGATTTTTGTCAATGCAAAACGGACATCGCTGGCAATGTCCCATTTACGATTGACGTTCACTTCTGAGACAAATCCCCGGACTTTAAACAAGTAGCCGTTTTCATTAAAGTCGTTGAGTCGCACTACCGGACGCGGACTTTTAAGTATGTCGGTATTGCTTTCAAGCACCTGAAAAATAAGTTTGCGCACTACTTGCGGATCGGCATCAAACGATACCGTAAAATCGATATCGTCAAACCCGACAAAGTTACGCGCATAGTTCCAGTTATTAATCGGACGATTAAGTATCATCGAGTTGGGTACAATAATCGTATAACTATCGCGACGACGCAAAATGATTGAGCGCGGCGTAATTTTGCGCACAATTCCTTCATGCTCAGTATCAAGCATAATATAGTCTCCGACCTGAATCGGGCGCTGCACGAGGATAATAAAATAAGAAATAAAGTCACCAATAGGTTCTTTGACAATATACCCGATCGAACCTATTACCACACCGATTGCCATCAGAAGTATCCCCAGGCCGCCCCATTGAAACCCAAGATAGATTGCAATAACAATAATCAGATAGCGCAAAATGCTTGAGATAGTGTTTTGGATTCCTAGATCAACCGGCAACAGTTCAAAAATAAAACGCAAGAAAAAGCGATTGACCAAAACGGCAATTAAAAAACCACCAGCAATAAAACCAAGTACCACGAATAATTTAAGCGGTGTAAACCAAACCAGCTGTCCAGTCGTTTTATCAACACCGGTATCAAAAAGCTGAAAGTTAAGCACATTTGAAATATCAGCCCACGAAACCGGTATCAACCAGATGCGCAAGGCAAGAAAAAATGCGCCCAAGACTGCCGCTAGAAAAAGAACAATCACCGCGATACCATACAGCGATTTTGCATAGGCAAATCGTTCGTGCATTGCCTCTTCATCCGGCGCAAAGAATGCAGTCGCCAAAAAGCGACGAATGTACATATTGGCTAAAATCAGCAGCTTAAAGAGAACAATGGTACCGATCGTACCCCAAAT
>JAGVKP010000009.1 GCA_020050475.1 Candidatus Babeliales bacterium | reverse complement strand
TGTCAACGTCATTTTTATCTGCAGCAGATAGTCTCAAGCGCGTCGCATAATATTTGGCCATACAAAAGCCAAATTCTTCGTCAGATCGCTTGACTCCCAAGCCATCTTTATAAAGATGCGCCATACTTGCCAATTTATACAATCTGACAAACGGAGTGTCATCCAGTTTAAGTTTCAAAAAAGTAACTGCTTGATCAAACTTGGAAAGCGCATAATTTTTTGATGCTGCATAAAGATGGCCCCGTTTATCACCCTGTTCATACGCACGGCTATAAAGCTCTATAGCTTTTTCATGGACCGCATTTATGAGCTGTTCAGCTTTAGAATACTTATCGTTTAATTCAAGACACAACGCGGCTACCTCAGGTTTTTCCCAATAAAAGTCTGCCAAATCTCGCGTCGCCCGTGCACAACCTTTTTCAGAAAGCTGCCGCAAAAGCCTGTGCCCTTCTTTAGGATTGGGAACAATCTGTACCTTCATCTCCTTTTTGGTTACTTCATCCATAATCGAAAGATTATTTTTCAATCCCAGCAACGCGCCACCAATAGTTAATTTTTCATCCTCACTGGCTTGAGCCGCTTCTTGCAACCATCCCGCAAGCTTTTTACCATTTCTCTTATCACGAGGGGTAACCATAAGATATTCACCAATTGTCCGTAATGATGGACAAAGATCAATGCTTTTTTCCAAAAATTCAGGCGCTCGCTGATGATTAATCATTTTAAGCTTAGAATAAAGCTTAAGATACTGCGTATATTGCATACCTCTGACAATCTGTAAACTTCCCTCATTGAGATTTTTGAATGCATCTTTAACACTTTGGATTCCTAAATGTATTTGCTGAAGGTGCTGCTCAAGAGCAAAGTGCTTCTGTTCACGTAACTCTTTGAGTTTTCTTTCAACCGGTAAAAAAAGTAAGCGCGCATGAATAACCTGGTGCACAGGATCTTTAGCCGCAAGCTGCTCAGAAAAGGCAAAAAGTTTTGGCGGCAATGCTATGAGTTGATCAAGAAGCTGAAAGTCCACTTCTTTTTTTTGGGTGAGTGCCTTTTCTAGACCACGAGAAAAACGCTCCTCGTGAATCGAAGCAACTTTCGGCAGTTCAAAAGGGGCCAAAAGGCTATCAAGGCGCAGTTTATTGACGACCATCTGCGCGTCACTGCTTTGATTATCATGCTCTTTATTGCACTTAACAAGCTCTCCTAGTAGATAGTTACATCCTAACACTGCATCAGAAAGTGGTCGTTCAGAGAAAAAAAGCTGCTTAAAATCAACTTTCCCTGCTTTTTCGACATATTCACCATACTCATCAAAAAGATCTTGATAGCGCTCATTGCTTTTTAATTTCTTAACTATTTTGAACGGCAAAAGTTTTTTTTGAAAATCATTTTGTAGTCCCTGAAAAATCGTATCTGCTTTTTCAGGTGAGTTATTCAAATAATAATAAAGCGCACGCGCATATTTTTTTTCTTCCTCAGATCCGGTTGCTCGCTCAATCTTACCCAAAGCATCATCCTCGCTTATTTCAAGAGCAGGAATTACTAATGAACGCAACCATAAAATAGCAGCTGGGTCGTTTTCAAAATTGTCTTTCAGAATCTCGTCAATACCACTCAAGTCTTTTGGCGAAAGCGCCAAATAGGAGGCACAGTGAACAATTCCTAAAACTGCCATTATTCCTTTGCATGATTGCGTATCCAATACCTGTTTTTTAAAAATAGTAAGCGCTTTATTGATTTTTGGTTCGTCTGGTTGACCATTCGATTGCCAAACAAGCGTTTTTGCCAGCAGAATAGCCGGTTCAAGCTCTTCTGGGCAAAGTTCAACCGCTTTTGATAATAGCTTCTCTGCATGGCTCCATGAAGAGCCATTTGCTACCCATGATACCTCATGGGAGCCGACACCCTTGATAGCATTTTTTGCACGCGCGACATGCAAAGAAGCCAACCGCCTGGCATCATCAAGCTTTTTTATCTTGCATGATTTCATTTGTTCATACAGCGAGCATGCGACCGCAAGATCACGGTCATCATTTTCAAACGGCGTTGATTGCTCAGCAGCTGAACAAAGTGCTTGAAAGAGCACCTCGCGCGCGCGATCATTTTTCTGAGCAATAGGCCTCATTGCTTGAAACGCTCGCTCGCGCAGGCTCTGGCAGGCGCTATCCAAGTTTCTATTAGCGATTAATTTTTCAGCCTGCTCAAAGAAGGTGATTCCTTTTTGCGTATCTCCTTCATCATAATGCAAGTGAGCATACGCAGCATCATATGAGCCAAAAGCAGACTCAGTAGCCTGGGTATTTAATAGTTTCCATACCTCTTTTCTGAGCTGCGCAACCTCTGGTTTATTTTTTTCGAGCGCCGTACGACCAAAAAAATCATACCACGTCGGTTTTTCGCGTAGTTGACCGCGCTTATAACTCCCCTGCGCAGCATGTTTTATATCAAAGAGAGCTTGGGGATGATTTTTTAAAAGAGCCAATTGGAGAAAGGTTTCTTCTTTTGCCGTATCAGCGGCTATCGTCTTGCCGGATCCTTTTTTATAAAGTTGCGCAAGTTTGTATGCATAGTCTGCTTTTTCGGTGGCTCTTTTTTCAAATAACGTGGTTATTGATCTCAGAAAGTCTTGATATATATCACCTTCAAAAATTTTATTGGAAACTACGTCTTCAAAAAGACCGCACGCATCTTCAGAATCGTTCAATAAAGAGCGATGAGCAGCGAGAAGTTGTGCATGTGGCACGGTAGAAAATAGCTCTTTTAATCGCGAACCCCACTCTTTTTGATCAAGCAATTCATCTAAGATATTGATTGCCTTACTATCGGCAAAAATGCTACTGCAAAGCATCGCAGCAATTTCATTATCATGAAGCGCTTTGCACGCAACCTCTTTGAACAATGCCTCGTAATAGATTTCTGAGCTTGCACTTTGGTAATGAGCGTGTGCTTTTTGGAATAATATCATACCCCTTTTTCTATCTCCATCAGAATACCGCAAGTGCGCAGATGCAGCGTCAGCAAGTAGCTCAGGATTGCCGACGTACTTTTTTTCATCATTCAGAAAACCCCAAATCTCTGTTCTTAAGGCACCAATAGCCGGATGCTCCTTTTGATGATCGGTACACTCTAAAAAATAAGAATATCGACGCTGATTAATCGTTCGATAAAAAACATCCATCCTCCTTTTTGCACATGCGACATCATATATCGCACGTGGGTATTTTTGATTAAAAGCAATATGAAAAAATTTGCTTTCCTTATCGTGATCCTCTTTGAAAAACTGTTTGCCTAATTGATAGCGACAAGAGATTTCATACGCATATGCCGCATCATTTTCTGCACACTTTTCAAATAGTTGAATAGTTGTTTGGAGTGCCTTCAGGTTTTCAATAAATTCCTCCTTATTTAATCTATGAACAAATAGATCAAATTTTGCCCAGGCTTGCTGATCTTTTGATGTAATTAAATCTTGGATCAACTTAATTTCTCGCTGAACCAGTCTATTACGAATCGCAGGCTCAAGCTTAAGTGGTGCCGGATTAAGTACCAACGAATATGAGGCAGATTGCTTTTGATTCAATTCATTAAAAAGAGCTGCTGCACCCACATCGATATATCGAAACGACGCACCATTACTATTGATCCAAAGCGGCAATACAGCCTTTTTTAAAACTGCAAGCGCCTCATTTTTTTTGCCCTGTGCAATAAGTAGACGTGCTTTTAATGTTTGAACTTCAGGATCATCTAAAAAAATGTGATTATCTAGCAACGAAAGCGATTTTTGATTGGCCTTATCTTGAGCAAACTCATGCTGAGCCAGCAGTTTACGCGCGCGAAAAGTAAGCGGATCGTTTTGTTTTTTTTCAGCTATCATATTTTCAAGATAGTTTTTGGTACTATCCTTTTTTTCTCTATCTAGCAGATCAGATTTCCATTTATCAAACTCGAGGCGCTGCGGTATGGTTAATGGATATTTAAGTTGCTGCGCATGATCATAGCTTATAGTATCAGTTGTGTTTGAAGTCTGTGGCGATAAGTCATTATCATCATAAGA
>JAGVKP010000014.1 GCA_020050475.1 Candidatus Babeliales bacterium | reverse complement strand
GGAACCGTTTTATTTTTAAGCGGCGCAATTAAACCGAGATGACCGTGAATCATAAAAATAAGACTGCGTTCGCCAATAAGCGGTGTGTACCAGCTTGCATCAAAGTCAGCTTTGAAAAAACCAAAATTATGTACCGCACTCGGAAAGATCGTTTTTGAAAGCGCTTGCCATTGATAGCCGCGGCTTGGATGCATCGGATGGTTGCGCCGGTCTTTGGTGACATTAAGCGCCCACCCGACAAACGTACCGCTTTTAAATCGGCGATTAATGACCTCCTGCAGATCATCTTTTTGCTCAGTGCTTAATGCAGGTGAAGCAAAATTGACCGCGGTATGCGTGTATTTTACATCCTCAACAATGAATCGGGTGATCCAGGTGGATTCTGAAGCACGCCGAAAGATAAAGCCAAGATTAAATGCACCGCCCGCAATCCGCTCCTGAATATTTTTTTCCATGTAAAAAAATTCATCATAGGAAGTACGCTTAGTAAAAATATCAAAACCGGCGCTTATCGGGCGATCAAAAAGCCACGGCTGCGTAATATTTAAAAGATAATTGACCTCTTTTTTAGCGTATTCACCACTCATCGAAAACTGGATACCCTGGCCAAAAAGATTCGAATCAGAAAGAGCACCTCTGATAGAAAGCGATTCTATTGGCGAGGATGCATCACGCGGCGAACCGCCAAATCCAAGATTGACCTCTGCTCTTCCCGTTTTTACCTCTTTGACAATAAGATCAAGCGACGCGCGATCTTTACCTATACGATTTATTTTCCAGTTAACCCCACCGCGCTGATCAAAATAGCCCAGAAGCTCAACGCGATTTTTAGAATCTTCCATGCCTTTGGTGGTTAAAATACCCCCATCCTGCAAGGTCAACTGCCGCCGAATAATTTTATCTTCTGTCTTTTCGTTACCGATGATGTTAATACTTTCAAGGTAAACCTGCGGGCCAAGCTCAGTGAAAAAACCTAATTTAACCGTTTTGGTTTCATCATCAGGTTGAATCGACGGCTCAATATCGGCATAAATATAGCCAAAATCGCCCCATAAAAGCCGCAAGCCCTCGATCGTCTCACGAATTTTTTCTTTGGAGTAAAGATCACCAACTTTAATAGGCAACCGTTCGCGTATAAACTCTTCAGAAATTAAATCATTACCGGGCACCGTAATCTCACTGATTGAATACTGATCTCCCTCTTGAATGTGATACGTAATGACCAGTTCTTGCCCAGTTTCATCCGGGTTTATCTGCGCATCCACCACCCGTGCCGTTAAAAAACCGTTACTTTGATAGTAGTTTTCAATCACCTGCTTATCTGCCTCAATCATTTCTGGCTGATAGCTTCCGGCTCGATCAATAAAACTCAAGATCCAATCTTCGCGCGTGTAAATAAGGCTGCGTAACTTTTTGCCGGTGTACGCTTGATTGCCCTCAAAAAGAACGCGCTTGACCAGCGTCTTACTTCCTTCATTGACGGTAAAAAGAATTTTTTCGGCACCACTTCTTTCCTGTAGTTGCGCGGTCACCTGTGCGTGATGATAATCTTTATCTCGATAGAGCTTTTTAATGATACCAACGTAGCGCGGCAGATCAGCTTCGTCGACCGTTGAAATCCGAGAAAAATCTATTTTTTTTTCAATCTCTTTTTGGCCAAGATGGCTATTGCCGGTTAGCTCGACACCAGCAAGTCGCCGCTTTTCTTCAACGACGATAATCAAATCTATTTCATTATCGCCAACCGGTTGACCAAAAAGCTGAACATTTTTAAAGAATCCAAGATCGTTGACATTGTTGATCAATTGACTTGTTTTGCGCGGGTCAAAAAGCTGCCCGATCTGATACGGAATTTTGCTGATAATCGCCTGCGTTGGCGCTAATAGGTTTCCCTCAACCTGAATTGAGCGAATGATACGATTGGCAATAACCACTTGGTTAACTACCGGCTGCTCATCATCATACTCTTCGTCTTGGTCATCGTCTGACTCAGCCACCTCACCTTCAACTTCATCAGTTGGTAAAGCGGGGGGATTATTACTTGGTACCGGTTGGTTCATCGCATACATCGTCGACCCACTGGCGATCAGTAAAAAAAGAACACGGAAAAAAAGTAAAAAAAGAACTCCTGATGATCGTGCCGACATCATGTATACGCTCCTGATTGAATCAAGCTGGACCTTTGAGGATCGACTGTATAGATTACCTTTTTTTCTTAAATTGACCAGCGCGATAGATTTTTTCTACACTAAAGAAACGTAGTTTGCAATACGCGTTTTAATCGAATGTCTCTCATGATTAGTTTTTATTCAACTCTTTCAGCATCCAAACAGCCACTTACTCCTTTGCATAATAAAACAATTTTAATGTATGTGTGCGGTATCACACCCTATGATCATGCACATATTGGTCATGGCAGAGTCTTTGTCACCTTTGATCTTGTTTTTAGATTCTTAAAAGCAGTTGGGCATGAGGTACATTATGCGCGTAATTTTACTGATATTGATGATAAAATCATCAACCGCGCAATAAAAGATTTTGACAACCCGCAGGCCTATCATGAAATTGCCCAGCGCTACATGCACTCCTTTTCCCAAGATATGAAGGCTCTTGCTGTTCTCAAGCCGATACATGAACCACTCGTTACCGAAAATATCCCTGAAATTATTTCGTTTGTTCAATCGCTGATTGATAGTGGGCATGCATATGAAATTGATGGCGACGTCTATTTTTCTATCAACAGCTTTCCGTCGTACGGGATATTATCAAAGCAGCGGCTTGATGAACTGCGTGTCGGCGCGCGAGTGGAAGTTGATAGTCGCAAAAAAGATCCGCTTGATTTTGCCTTATGGAAAAGTGAGCCTGAGGGCAGTTTTTTTAAAAGTCCTTGGGGTTATGGCAGACCAGGCTGGCATATCGAATGCTCAGCAATGGCCTACAAATACTTAGGAAAACAGATCGATCTTCATGGCGGCGGCGCGGATCTGGCATTTCCTCATCATGAAAATGAGCGCGCACAGACAGAAAGTGTTACCAATCTGCCATTTTCTTCGTGCTGGATGCATTGCGCATTTGTACGCGTCAATAAAGAAAAGATGTCCAAATCCCTTGACAACTTTTTCACCTTGCAAGATGTTTTCAAACAGTTTGAGCCGATGGTTATTCGGTATTACTACTTGATTCATTTTTATCGCACACCGCTTGATTTTTCCATTGATGATATCAAGGCCGCGCAAAAAGCATACCAGCGACTTTGCACCTATTTTCAAGACAGCCAAACCGCAGCATTATTG
>JAGVKP010000126.1 GCA_020050475.1 Candidatus Babeliales bacterium | reverse complement strand
TATACTCAGACTCTTTATCGCTATATGCATCAAAAATAGCCAAAAGTTTTTTTTCTCTATCATCTGTATTTTGGCAATTCTCATCATCATGCAGCAGCTGCTCAATTTCTTTGATTTTTTCCGGTTGATCAAAAATAGTCGATATTTTCATTACTTGCCGTTTAAGCTTTGCCAATCGCCCATGTTTTTCAGCTAAAACATCAGGTGTCGCAATCCTTTTGTCTCTAAAAAGATCATCATATTCGCTGCCAAGCCGGTCGATCATGCATGAAAAAATATCTTTGGCCACCACGTCTGCAATCAGACTGCTGTCTGCAGTCGCATGACGAAGCTTTTCAACTATTTCATCGAGGTCTCCAGACCCAAACAACGTTTTATTTTTCTGTTTAGTGCGCATTTGGTGGATAAGCTTGGTAATTGCTATCGGTAATTGATAGGTAACCTTATCTAATTTACTCATTATCTCGTCAGCATTTTTGACTAATTTTCCGCTTATTTCTTGCGAATAATTAAACGTTGCCACGGACCAATAAAGATAGGTTGCATACGCAAAGTATCCTCGCTCCCGCTCAGCGGCCGATACGCCATTCTCAATATCTTTTGCCAATCCAAGCATTTTTTTTGCAAGTTCATTTGATTGAATAAGCTCTTTATTTGCTCCTGAAATTGAAGTCGGTAGGTTGATGCTATTTTTTTCAAAGCCGCGAGCTAAGTTCTGCAATGCTTTCTCATTGGAGCAGCCGCCTCCCAATTTATCGCAATACAGGGAACCGAGTAAAAAATGGTTTTGTGCATTTTTTGCTTGCAGACTTTCCAAAAGTTTTTGTGCCTCGGTATATTCTTTTTGTTGGCACAGCAAATCGGCAATACAAGAGACGTACTTCCGACTTTCCTTATCGTGCGCTTGCTTTAAAAATACCAGCGCCTCAGGCATTTTTAGGTCATATAAGCATTTGCCTAAAAGCTCCATCGCTTCAACCGCCCCCTCCTTTGCAAGCTCTTTCAGCATCTTGATACCAGTTTCCCGCTTGCCAGGATTGTTTAATGTAAAAGCAATTGAGTGCGGTGTATTCAAAAACGAATACGAATAGCGACAGATTGGCGATTCAGCAATTAATGCAGACGCCAAACAAAATCGTGCGCGCTCAGATGCCTGAGAAAATTTTTTGACCAAATTTTGAGATAGACTATGCGATTCTTTGTATTTGCTCAAGCCGGATTTTGATAAGCAATAAAGATATCCATGGAGCCCTGTCTCATCAGCCGGATCATACGCAAGAACTTTTTCAAAAATTTCTCCTATTTGTGAAAGTTTTTGTTTCTGCTTTTCAGTCTCAGGTAAATCTTTAATCTTGATAAGCTCATTGCAAGCTAAAATCGCATGCCAAGAAGACTTACGTTCATTCATAAGCCTAATTGAAACGGGCTTTTCGAGCTTTTTAAACTCACCCATCATTTTACCTAAATCAGATGAACTATACGCGCGCAAATCCTCCTTAAGTCCTGAGGAAAGTTCTGCATCTAACAGCAATAAAAGACCTCGATCATCATCCCATTGTTGCGAGTGATCGATACGCGATTTCAGTTTTTTGACATAGTGTGCCAAATAAAAGGGAGTTCGATCGGCCGTAATTGCACGCCGACTATGGTCAGTAAAAGCATGGCAAAGAAGTTGGATAATGTGATGCTCCGGCTCCGCAATCAGCCCACTTGCATAGCGATCAAGTAAGCGCACACTAATCTCATCGTTTTTACGAATAATAGCTTGCCATTCAAAGTCAATCTCATCTGACATGGTTACATTAATACGAAACTCTCCCAGTAAATCGATCGTTAAGGCAACGAGCTTTTTCAAAAATAGATAGGCAAAAGGCTTCGTAGTCGGTTCATCAAGCAATGCCTCAACCTTGTCTGCAAAGGTTTCTGCACACGCATTGACCTCATCAAGAAGCTTTTTATCACTGACTGCTTTTCTTGCTATCGCAGAATTCCACTGGGCAAGCGGCGCAAAAAAAGATTCCGCACCTGCCGCAATAGTTTGGTACTGCACATCGGCAAGCTGATACTCGGCCTTACAAAAATGGACAAATGCCTTCAAAAAATGCCGGTAATCTTCCAGCCCAATCCCTGCTGGTAAATCGACCGCTTGGAGCGCTAATTGATCGATCTCTTGCACCGTTGGCAGCTGCTCAATCTGGCCCAATCGCTTAATCTTATCAATTACCGCCAAAGGATTTTTTGCAAGCTGTTTTCGCAACTTGGCAGCCACCTCAGGCTTACTCGATTTTATTCTTTTGATTTCCGATTCATTGATGCCGGTTCCTAGATGCCACGCATCTGCAAGCACGCACAGTGAATCAAAATGATCAGCCTCAAGCAAACGGCGTTCAGCGAGCTCAATCGCTTTCAGATGATGATGATCATAAAGCGTACGTGTCAACTGGGTGTACCCTTGAGCGAGTAGATCAATTAATAGTGGATTATTGCCACGAGTTACGTAGCGTTCAAGTACTGAGACACCATCTGCATATTTTTTTTCTGCAAACTTTTTTTCTACGATGGAATGCAGCATTTTGCCTAGTGGAGTTAATTCATTTTTTTGCTCAATTATTTCAAAATGCGTATCCCACAATTCATTCTTTTGGACAAGCTGCTCAACAAGCTGAAGCGATTTTTGATATACTATCGAGGCATCGTCTTGCCGCCTATCAGTTAATTGCTTAACCAAACGCAACTGACATTCAATTGATTGATTTTTTGCCACGTCAATAAGTTCTGATTCCAAAAGCTCAACCAGCTTTACTGCTTGTTTATTTTGATAACGGATACTACGTTTCGCATCTTCAATGGGCCGACTAATAGCTGCTCTTTTTGCGCACTGCAATGCGGCCCAATATTCTTTCTCATCATGCAATAAAAGCGCTAGATCAAGCTGCGCATCAGCATCTCGATAATCATTTGCCATGGAAATAAGATACCTTTTTGCTTCTGCCTGATTTTTCTCCGCAAGATAGCGATCAGCAAGCAACCATTGTGCGTATCGATTTGGGCTCGACGTACAAGCAAGTTTCTCCAGCGGTTTTTTGTCACCTCGGGTAACCAACTGCTCATACGCACTTTGTACTTCCGGAGTATGCCACTCGCGGTATTTGGAATCATGATACTGCTGAGCGGTAGCAAAATTGTTCGTCGGTACCTTAACCACCTGTTTATTCATCCCTAAAAGATGCGCGCAAAAAATAATGCTTAAAAATGATAATTTGATGAGATAAATCATGGCAGCAGATTCCAGATGAATTATTTTTGATTTAAAATTTCTGCGCTTAGTATAGAGATTTTAACCTCAGGTTACTAGACCAATAACTGGCACAATGCTTTTAGGTACGTAGAATAATTACCTTATTGCCAAGATCTTGCGCCAACTTGGCAAACTCATCAGCAAAAAGCTGCTTGATATCAACTGAGAGATCTTTAATAACACCCATTGCAAAAAGTAATTTTTTAAGCTCTTCAAGTTTTTGCGTGCAATACTGCTCGTCGATCACCTTATTTTTTAGCAGATAGCAATAGCCTGCGAAGTATACCACCCCAAAGCGCTTAATATCTTTACTGGCAACCGGCGACATGTCGGTAACGTTACAATTAGTTGACATCTTCTTCATCAACTCATACAACGTTTCAAGTTCAGCCACACGATTGCTCGCCGATGCAGTTCGGACATTTTGCTCCTGAAGTTTGCACAAAAGAAGATATACTTGTGCTCTCATTTTGTCGTGCTTGACTTCCTTAAGCGCACTCAAATAGTTCCATGCCTTTGTAGAGTCATCGGTCGTTCCGGCGTTAAGCTCTCGCACGCAATAATGATGAAGTGCAGCCATCCATCGCCACAATTGAGGTAACGTTAATACATTCTGCAGATCAGTACCTCTATTTTTTAGATCTGCCTTAAGTTGATCAATCGACACGGATATCGCTGTTTTTTCTTGTTCATCTACGTGCTGTTCGATTATCGTTTTTAGTTTGAACTCTTCCATGTATCCCGCCAGTTTTTTCTTTTCATCATTATTTAACTCATGATGCATTTCTTTCAGGCGTTCATAAAATGATCTTAGATGACGCACCGCATCAGGCCACGAGACATTTCCTTGCGCATGTTTTCCCATACCAAAGAGTGTGATTCGGCTTGCCAACCAAGCAAACTGCTCTTTTCCTGGCACCAGTAAAAAGCCCTGTGCCGCCTCGGCATATTGTCTGTTTTTATAATGAACTACCCCATAGTGATACATATCCTCGTTACTAAACGACCCCAGCTGACCTGCCTCTTTTAAAAGCTCGCATGCTTTTGGGGCATCGCGCTTGCACCCACTATCTCCTGCCAGGTGCCACTTACTGAGTTGCACAAGCGCCTTGGGAAATTTTTTTTCGGCTGCCAACTGAATGAATTTGACCCCCGCTGAAATGCTGCAGTCAACACTCAACTGTTTACCATTTATTATCAAAGGACAGCCCTGCATGGTATGCAAACCTAATGTCCATGCCGCCTGCCCTGATAAGTCATTTTTTGCATACCACGTGTAGAAATTTTTTGCTTTATCACGCTGATTGCTTTCTATGTACCATTTTACGATTGATTCAGCAGCATATTTCCAACTCGGATGCCTTTCGACAATCTTTTGCATAATCGCTGTCTTCTCACTGACTGTGATAGCCAGCCGATCAAGACAGTTCGCCATCCAGTCAATTTTTTCATAAAAACGTCCGCAGTCCTCTTTGGGCAGATGATCAACAAATTGGCAAAACAAGCTCGCTGTTGCTTGAAAAAAACTCATGGCTTTTTCGTAGTTTTCCTTATCTTTTGCCAACATCTTTTCATCAAGACCTGCAAGTGATTCAAAATCCCGCAAAACAAAAATCTGCCCTGCGCGAGCAAGGTAGCAATCAATGTCAAAATAACCACCATGCTGCCAATACGAACGGTAATCAATCGGCAATGGGGTGACCCCACACTCATCAACAAGTCTTTTTTTGATCAAGGCTGCAGCTCCACCGGCATTATAATCACGCACGTAATGTGCCAGCAGATCAAGCTTGGTACTAATTATATTCTTTATATTATCTGGATCGCGAGTCACGGCTTGTACCTGCTCAAGAACATTAAGCGCACGTAGCATAGCAAGCTGATACCGCTCATCATGAAATGAGTTTTTTTGCTTCAGATAGCCCACAAACTGATGAATGAGTGAAAAGCTTAAAGCGTACTGATTCAAAACCGGCTCGTCTCCTGCAATGATATGAGCTGCTTGGTACGGTAAAAGGTATTGGTGAGCTGCAAGCGAAGGCGGTGTACTCTGGTCTTCGTTTTTATCGGCCGCCAACGTTCTGGATAACCACTGGATGACCGCTTCATCTTGATGATTTTTATGCGTCGATCCAAATACTTCCCAATCAATCTTTTTTTCTTTCGCCCCGTAATCAATAAACTGCAATGCTAAGATTGGCTCACTCTCATACAGACTTTTGCACAGCGACAGGAGCGTGTCATTGTATTCAATGGCACCGTGCACAATGCCAGCAATGGCTTCTTTTAAAGCTCCGGAGTGATTTTTTTGTACAAGTGGGTCAAGCAGCGTAATAGCTTTCTCGCTCAACCCCTTTTGAATAGTACTGAATCGCAACCAATAACGAGCGAGCCGAAATCGCATTTCATTTTCAGTCGGCAGACCTCTATGCACAAAATCGTGAGATTTCATGAGCTCAAGAGCAAGCACAATCTTTTCAGCGCTGAAGAGCTTTTCTATCGCACGCTCAGTGAGTTCATCAACTTTTTTCAGCTGCTCAGTGCATGCTACTTTTGCCTTACCGGCATCTTTCATAAACGAGTGTAGTTCAAAAATCATGGTGCATAAGTCATCCGAGCTGACTTTTCCAGATTCAATACCATGCTTTACGCGAGGGATTTGGTAATCCGCAAGAATGGGGCAGACGAGTGGAAAATCTTTTGCGCGCGTCACGAGCTCTGCATACAAAAGCTCACGAATCGCTTCATTCTTATTTTCAAACGGAAGCTTGACGGCACGGGCCAGATAATCTGCCGCGCTAGCAACCGCATGTTCATCAATCTTGCCAAGTAACTTTGCATAGCCCAAAGCACACAGTGCGCGCTGATTTTTTTGATCACCCAAAGCCTGTAAGCAGCTCAATGCTTCCTGCTTTTTTTCAACCACGTATTTTTCACTTTCAACTATTTCAAGACAATCAGTAGCCAATTGATCCTGTTTTTCACTGTCAAGATTTTCCAATTTACTCTTACGTTCGGTTATATCGATTAGCGAATCGTTTTTTTCCGCACTAACTAGTTGGCTTTTTACCAGCACACTTTTTTTGTTCATCTTTTCGAGTACGCGCATCCTCTTTTCACGCACGCATACCAAAAGTTTATTTTCATCGCTACCCGTAAGTTTTTGCGCCTCGGTAAAATAGTCGGCAGCATGCTTTCTCAATTCCGGCGTTATCTTTTTGCGCCCAAAGCAATCATCAGCAAGATACCATGAAGCGCACGCAAAGCGATCTGCTATTGAGCGCATCAGCTCAAGCCCATGCGCCTTCAGATTACCGGGCGCTTTGCCAAGCTGGTCATGTTCAATTAGAAAAGCAGCGTACGCAAAAAAAGCGGGCAGATTATCTGTCCATTCTTTTTTGACCTCCGGTTCAATCCATTCAAGCTGTTGCCAAAAAGGCGTACTCGCATTATTTGCCACGTTGGCAAGCAACTGTTTGGCGATTGCTGCCTGTTTTTCGCGATCTTTTTCTGTTTTAATTGCCTGCGTATAAATACTCAGCGCACATTCTTTTTCACGCTGATTATGACTTTTCAAAAAAATAGTTGCTATGTTCTCTGGTTGGCGATCAAGAAGTGCAAACGTTAACTGAAGTAGCTCGTCATGTGCTGCTATTTGTTGTAACTTTTTGCGTTGTGCAGAACTCTTGATCATCAGGACAGCTTCATCATCTTTGACCCGAGAAGCTTGTTGCACAAGTTCACTGAATAAGATGATCGCCTGATCTTTGGTATCGATGAGCGGCAGTTGATCAACCAGGATTTTAATCGCATCAAACTTTTGCTTGCCGTTAGCCAATGTACCGGAAAAAGGAAGATAAGCGGAGTCATGGAAATACTGCTCAAGGAGTTTTTTTATTGGTAGATGCTGATAGACCAGTTCGGTCTGCGAACGATTTTTCTCCACAATGCCCACCACCTGAGGCTCGGCAATTTTTTTGAGCAGTGCAACAGCGTTGCTACAACGCTCTGCTGAACCGCTTTTAAGTTCTTTGCTCGCGTGCGCGCAACACGCAACCGGATCTTGATATTTAAGGAGCGTATCGAGGCATTCTTCTTTACGCGTGCCCGGTAAAACGTCAGCACCAAGATGAAGCAAGAATGGATTGAGCGGATACTGCCTTAACGCATCCTCAATCATGGCAAAGCATTTTTCACGCCTTTCAACCTGCACGTTTTGGGGTAACGCTACATAGTCAGCCATAGTAGATGCAAACTGCTGCACCGGCATTTTTTTCTCGCCAATTTGCAGCATATTCATCGCATACATGCCATATTTCAAATTTTTGAACTGTTCAAATGAAACGAGCTGCTGATGCTGCGCAGCCCAACTATCAAAGACAAAAAAAAAGATTACGTGAGCAAAAAATAGGCGCTTCATGATCTCTCCTTTACCAACTTAAGAAAGTGGGCTTAGAAAAATCTTACACTTTTTTAGCGTGAGAATGAGAGCGGTTGGGCAAGAAAAAAATGTGTTACCAATGAAGTTGCTTGTCCGGCAGGCAATCCACGCGTTTGCAGGTAAAAAATCATCTCCGGATCAAGTTGACTCACGGCACTGCCATGCTTGCAGCGTACCCGATCGTTCAGCACCTCAATCGCCGGTACTGCGACAGCACGCGCCGCTGGTGAAAGTAAAAGATGTTTAGATATCTGCTGGGCATCAGCATGCGCTGCCGCTGGTTCAATTTTTATAAGCGCATAAAAAAAAGCACTCCCGGTCCCAGCGACTGCGCCATGTACCAGCGATGATGAGCTCGTGTGTTGACCGCGATGAATCTGCTTTATCGTAAGATTTTTTACCTGCTCATGTATCGCGTACTGTACTCCCCGGATAGTTGCCGATGATCGATCTCCTTCCAGAAAGCACGCAACGCGGAGCTCTTCATTCTCAGCACCTTGTGAATCGAGTATCACGGTAAGTTGTGCGTCAGCCGCAAGGTGATAATCATACGAAATAGAAAGCGCTCTCTTGAGCTGTTTTTTTTCATCGTTCGCTTGATGCATTACCCGGACTGATGCACGTTGGTTGATATGGAAAAGAATGCGAAACTCATTGCGCGAATCAGCAGATGGCAGCGCAACTGCAATAGAGCAGCGCGCATCGGCGGCAATCTGTACGCTCATCGTCGTGTCATGTGTCGGCCTGAGGATAATTTCATCATCATGCGTTCCGGCAATACAAACCATCTCATCAGATACTGAAATAAATTGTGTAGGCGTCATCCGATCGACCCTTCCATCTCAAGCTCGATAAGCCGATTAATTTCGACTGCATACTCCATCGGCAAAAGCTGGACAAACGCATCAATAAATCCGTTGACCACCATCGCGCGTGCTTTTTGCGGTGCCAGTCCGCGACTCATCGCATAAAAAAGCTGCTCATCATTTAAAGAACTCACCGACGCTTCATGGCCAATATCGACCTGTTGCTCTTTGATATCGACCGTCGGATAGGTATCCGTTCGCGAATCGCCGTCAAGCATGAGCGCTTCACACTGCACCGATGAACGCGCATGATGCGCACCGTTGACTACTTTTAAAAGCCCCCGATAGGTCGACCGCCCACCATTCTTGCTAATTGATTTGGCCACAATTGATGAAGTGGTATGCGGCGCTAAATGAATAATTTTGCCCCCAGAATCTTGGTGCTGCCCTTTGCCGGCAACTGCAATCGAAATAATCTCCCCTTTAGCGCGCTCCCCTTGCAAAATAATGCTGGGATATTTCATTGTAACCTTGCTGCCAAAATTACCATCAACCCATTGCATCTGCGCAGCTTCATGCGCAATCGCGCGCTTGGTCACTAAATTGTAGACATTCGGGGCCCAATTTTGAATCGTCGTGTACCGAACATGACTCTCTCGGTGCGCAACAATCTCAACGACCGCGCTATGAAGCGAGCTACGCCGATAAATAGGAGCACTGCAGCCCTCGACATAATGAACTGAGCTGCCCTGCTCAGCAATAATTAAGGTGCGCTCAAATTGCCCCATGCTTGAACTATTAATTCTAAAATAGGCTTGCAACGGCAGATCGATCATAACGCCCGCCGGTACATACACAAAACTTCCGCCACTCCATACAGCACTATTTAAAGCCGCAAATTTATTATCATGAGCCGGGACGACCGTCGCAAAATAGCGCTTGACCAACGCGGGACAAAGCGTAAGCGCTTCAGATAAGTCAGTAAAAATCACCCCTTTATCTGCCCACTCTTTTTTGAGCCGCTTATAAATAATTTCGGATTCAAACTGCGCACCGACACCGGCAAGCATCGTCTGCTCTGCCTGCGGAATACCAAGTTTATCAAACGTCCGTTTGATCGAAGCTGGAATTTCTTCCCATGAACTGTGCTGCCCTTCAAGTGG
>JAGVKP010000015.1 GCA_020050475.1 Candidatus Babeliales bacterium | reverse complement strand
TTTTTAGGCCGGATATTGATTATCTCTGGTTTGTTGCCTGCGATGAACGCGTGGTTAAAAACATTACGTCATTTCACCAAGCATTAACGGGGCGGTATTTTGATAAATACGCAGCGTTGAGAGCTCGCCGACCATTGATAATCTCTGCGAGTTTTCTTGATATGCAGCATGAATATATTAAAGATAACTATCGCACATCTGATCGATTTGATGATCTTTATATGCTGAATGAGCCGAGTTGACATGCAGAAAAAAATATCATTTGTATTGCCGATTTATAATGAAGAGGGCAATATCCCGCTGATGTATACCCAGCTTTGTGAGGTGGTATTGCAGCTTGAAAAAGATTTTGAGATTCAAATTGTCTTGGTCAACGATGGCAGTCGCGATCAATCATGGCCGCTTTTAGAAAAATTAGTTCAGCACGATGAACGCATTACGGCAATTAACTTAAGCCGCAATTTTGGCCACCAACTTGCCCTGACGGCCGGCTATGATCATGCATCAGGAGATGCGGTGATTACCATGGATGCAGATCTTCAGGATCCGCCGCACTTAGTCCTTCAGATGATTGATAAATGGCTTGCCGGCGCAGATATTGTCTATGCCCGACGCGCTGATCGCACTGATGGTTTTTTAAAAAAGCTGACGGCTGATTTATATTATCGATTTTTGGATACGATTTCTGATGTTCGTATCCCGCGCTATGTGGGCGATTTTCGGCTTATTGATAAAAAAGTACTGAGTTTTTTGCAGACCAGCCGTGAAAAATCCCGCTATCTGCGCGGTATGGTGGCATGGGCCGGATTTAAGCAAGAGTTTATCGATTTTAAGCGCCCCAATCGCCATGCCGGAGTTACCGGCTATACGTGGTCTAAAATGATCAAACTCGCTTTTGATGGGATGACCGGTTTTTCACTTTTTCCTTTACGCGTCGCTGCATTTGTCGGGCTTTTTGTCGTACTTAGTGGCGCCGGTATGTTTTTTTTCATGATAGCCGATATGCTGATCTATGCAGTGAGCTATCCGCTGTTTAAATGGCTGGCCGTGATTATGTATCTTTTTATGGGATTGCAATTTTTGCTGCTCTGGATTGTTGGTGAGTATATTGGTAGGATTTTTGAACAGCAAAAAGGAAGACCACTTTATCTTATTTCAGGTCTTGCAAAAGATGTTAATTGTGTGGCTCAAAAGGGAAAATTAGATGAAGCAAGAATTCGATCTTTATATCAATAATTATCGTCCTAACTTAGATAATGCATTAGCTCTTTCTGGAGAGACGAGCATTTTTTTTGCGAAGTATAAAGCCGAAAAACTTGCCGAGTGGCTTCCGCATTTGTGTGATAAAAAAATAAGAATATTAGATTTTGGCTGTGGCGATGGTATGATGACGTCGTTTGTGAGCAGTTTTTTTCCGCAAGCTGAGATGGTGGGTGTGGATCCTTCACCCAAAAGCATCGAAGCGGCACGGTCTAGCTATCCCAATATTTTGTTTGCTGTAAATTCTGATGAATCGACTATTCTTGATTATCCGTCGAAATCATTTGACGTTGTTTTTGCCGCAGGTGCTTTTCATCATATTCCTTTTCACTTGCATGCGGGTTACCTTTCTGAACTTGTAAGAGTTGCAAAAACGCACGGTACACTAGTATTATTTGAACTCAACCCATATAATCCATTGACCGTTTTGACTTTCAAGCGCAATACGATTGATAAAGATGCACATCTTATGAAGCCGGGATATACTCGCGCACTGTGCCAGAATTACGGTAGCACACAAATAAAATTTTACTGTTTTTTTCCGCGCTTTTTAAAATCGTTCCGCTTTTTGGAACGATTTATGACGAAGCTGCCTCTAGGTGCGCTCTATGCAGCAATTGTAAAAAAAAGACTGAATGGTTGATGATGAACCGAGAACTAATATCAATAGTGTTACCTGTTTTTAATGAATCAAAAAACTTACAGCTCGTCTACAACGAAATTCTCAAAGTTATTAAAAATCTAGAGCACCGTTATTCATTCGAAATAATTTTCGTAAATGACGGAAGTATGGATGATTCATGGAAAATAATCCAAGAAATTGCATTTTCAGATGATCGGGTTCGCGGATTTTCATTTACGAGAAACTTTGGTCATCAGCTTGCTCTTATGGCTGGATACGATCACGCTAGCGGTGCAGCAATTATCAGTATGGATGCAGATTTGCAACATCCGCCCCACATCATACCATCTATGCTTGATGCGTGGAAAAATGGTGCAATGATAGTCTACGCAAAAAACAGTACTATAGGACGATCCTCTTTAAAGAGTGCCGCTTCTGATTTTTTCTATCGATTTTTTGATAAAATTTCTACATTTTCTATACCAAAACATGTCCAAGATTTTAGGCTTATTGATCAAAAGGTTTGCCAAGCACTTAGGCAGTTTAATGAAAGATCACCTTATTTAAGGGGTATGGTTGCCTGGACTGGATTTCCATCTAAAGTACTTGAAGTTGATTTTAAGCAGCGCGCTTATGGTAAAAGTGGTTACAGTTGGGTAAAGATGATTCGACTTGCATTTGATGGTATAACGAGCTTTTCATTAGTGCCTCTCAGAATAGCTTTTTATCTTGGTTTGTTAATTATTTTTACTGGTATCGGAATGTTTACTTATATCACCATTGATGCTGTTTTTTTTGATGTTCGCTACCCTCTTTTTAAATGGCTGGTTACGCTCATTTATATTTGCATAGGATTGCTTTTTTCACTCATATGGTTACTTGGCGAGTATACTGGCAGAATATATGAGCTAGTTCAATGTAGGCCGCGTTATGTTTTACTTGACTCTGTAAGTGAATGCAAACAAACCCAGTTTATTTCATTGCGACATTCCGTTGAAGCTAGGGATAAAGCATTATGATTGCGTTTTTCAGCCAGATGATAAATTTTTTTTGGTTTTTCAAACCATTTGAAGGACGCTTTATTCATCTTGCTCATGCGTATCAGGGGTACCTAAAAACAGGTGTGCCGTGGATTGAATTTTTTGATGGCAAGATGCATCCATTTTGCGCGCTTGATGATCCGGGCATTTATTGGATCATTCCGCGGTTGGCCAATTTTATGCCGTGTAGTTTAGAAACGACCATTACATTTTTTTTTTATGGAATTATATGCATCTCTTTTTTGGGCGGATTGGTGGGCTTTTTTGCCTTGTGCAAAAGTTTGGGTGAGCGAATAGTTGTTATTGTTGGGATTACCGCACTTTTTTTGTTGACTGTTCGCGTCGGCGATGTATACATTTTCTATTCCTGTGTGCCGGTACTGTGTATTCCCTGGGCGCAATGGTTATTTGTGCGACATCGATCGATGGCAATACTCATAATGATGGGTTTAGTTTTTGGTTTTTTTCTGACATGTGCACATCTAATGCGCGCATATTCCTCAGTGGCCACTATTTTTGCAATAATCTGCTTGTGC
>JAGVKP010000016.1 GCA_020050475.1 Candidatus Babeliales bacterium | reverse complement strand
GTACGGATATTTTGCGGCTGTTTTTTAAAACTATGAGTTGGATGGCTCGGGGAGAAGTTTATAGCTCGCATAGGCTATCGTGCTATCTTTTTCTATCCAATTAATCTTCGGTATATACGGCTTGTTTCGACTAAAGAGTTCAGTCTGATAGGGAACAATCAGCTCATCGAATTTACGGGTAATCAGTACATTTTTTTCTCTATCACTGCCTATAAAGTGTTGAAGGATGTCTTTAGCAAACTGTATCTGATAGTAAAGCCTCTGATCTGTCCAATCTTTATGTTGCGAGTTTTGGATGTCTTGAGCTGTGACGGTTCTTAATGGCGCAAAAAATGCCGCAAAAAGATTTCCTGAATTTTGCTCCATACCAAGTGAAGATAGAAATGGAGATAGCATGAAGAGTAAAAGATAAAAAACCATAAAAATTAGTCCTTAAATAAAATATTTATTTTTCAAAATATTTTCTCATTGTATCAGAATTTCCAGCGCAACTCAAACTCCCCCCCCAAATCGCCGCGCTCATCTTTAATGGCACGCAGCGTCAAATCATCAGTCGCCAGATACTCCACTTCAAATTTAGTATCTTCCGGCTGGCTAAAATTCTTTTGAATCACCGCATGAAGCTGATCAGAGACATCCACTTCTATGGCCCCCCGTAGTCCACCGCGACCAGATTGATCGGTAAAACTTGGCACAATCCGGATATTTTTAAGCGGAGAAAGCAGACTTTTAAAATAGGTTTCTAGCTTTTTGAGCGATTGCTCCGGCCCAAAAAGAAGATGCTGAATATTATTCATAATGAGCGTTGGCATAATAAGCGAAAAGGCACCGCTTTCCGATCCAATAAGCAAAAGCGTAATAATCTGCTCATCAGTCAGCGGTGGCGTCGATTCAAGGCTGACGTGCGGATGATCAAGCGAACCGCCGACCCGAAGCGTCACGTCAAAATGCCGCACGCGCCCTTTGGCGACAAATAAAAGATCCGGGTCAGTCAGGCGTGGCGGCGTAAAATGGAGCGCTCCATGAGTTATATAAAGCGGCCGATACGGAAATGCAAGCGACCCGCGATACAGTGAAATTTTGCCGGTAACCGCCGGTTCATGAATCGTACCATCAATCGCCAGTGAAACATCCGCCTGCGTATCAAGAAATGATGTTTTTATGCTCAGCGGTTTTTGCGTAGCGATAGTCAGATGCAGCTGACCATCAAAAATAGTATTGCCAAACGGAACGGTAACCGGCTCGAGCAGCTGACGCGAGGCAATAAGCGAAAAAATATTTTTTTTAAGCTGCCCTTTATCAATCAAAAGACACCCGCTCATTTTTGCATTCTGTTCACGCTTTGTTAACGTAACCGCTCCCGAGAGCTGCACAAAGCAATCTTTATGAATATTAATAAACATCTTATGCGCTATAAGCGGTACGTGCAAAAAATCAATAGCACCATCGGTGCGCAGCGTAAATACCGCACGTGGAATCGTTACCTGCCCACCATGAAGCTCTACTAACCCATTTTCAATGGTGCAGCGCGCCGTCGCAAGATCAACGTTAAAAAAAGCCTGAATATTTTTTATAAAATTATACGAAGGGACAAGCCGAATACAGCCATTCTGCATTGAAAAATCACCAGCAATAATGCCATTGCGAATCGCTGCCTGCGCTTTTAAGACCCCCTCTCCTTTGGCGTCAATACCAAAAAGACGCTGAATTAACGACTTAATTATCTGATAATCAACCACAGCACGCAGGTTTTGCTTTTCGTCAAACTCAAAAGTAGAAAGTTTTTTACCTGCCGCCGAGGTATAATGCGCCGAGGCGATCAACTGGTCAGCGTACCGAACACGTGCATCGCACGTGCCATGATCAGTCATTAATTTGAACAACGATTCATTTTTTCCCAACTGACCACTGGTGCGCAGCTGATACTGCTCGTTTTTCAGAAGATCAAGAATCGCAAAATTTCCCGCTGCTTTGATCGGCTGCTCATCCTGTGAGCTGAAATGCATTGCCGTGGCATCTGCCTCAAGCTGGAGCCCCGTAGAAAAAAGAGGTACTGATTCGCGTAATTTAAGTACCGCGCTGCCGCTCCTTTTATTGAGATCATAATGCCCAACCCCCGACCATTTTCCTGCTTGATTAAAAACACCGGTTAACGACCCCTTGATCATCGCATCTTTAAAAAGAAAATCGCCAGACAGTTTGCCAAAACGGCTCCCGGTAAGTGCTCCATGAGCAGTCGCGTGCATCGCATGCGGCTGCTTTTCAACCGAAAGATCAATACAAAGCTGCGTATCACTCAAAAGCCCGCTCTGCCAAAAAGAAGAGACATAGTGCGCAAGATCTAAGGTCAGTCGCAGTTGAACTGCATACGTATCAAGATCCTTAATCTGTGCGTGAGCTGCTGCTAGTTGTTGATTACGTCCATCTTTAAACACGCAGCGTATTTTATTTTTCTTCATCCCTAATTCAGCAGCTACGATACCGCCCGGGACATAAGGCGAAAGTGCGCGCACCAAAGCTTCACCTTCAGGAACTATCTCGTTTTTCTTTTTTTGTATAAAAATACGCGAACTGAGTGAATGCGCGAGGCACTGCTCGTTAGCATACAAAGATCCGCCATGTACCGTGAGGGCAAGATCAATCTGTTGCCCAGTGTGCTGAACCAAATCTGCATCAAATACTAAATCTACTGCTACCGGAGTAAGAGCAAGTCTGCACTGCGTATTGCGCAGATGAAGGACGCGCAGCATAATAG
>JAGVKP010000102.1 GCA_020050475.1 Candidatus Babeliales bacterium | reverse complement strand
GATTGCACCTGCGCATCAGAAACACGGAGCGTCCCTTTCACTTTATTAAGGTTATCTTTCAGAACCTTGAGCTTTTCAGACTCAATAAATATTTTGGTGTTGATCAGCGAAATTCTGCGTACCATTTCCTGAACCTTAAGTTCAGCCACCTGCTTTTCATAGCTTGCGAGTTTTTCAGTCAGATCAAGAAGCTCGCCGCGTTGCTGAAAATCAAATTCAGGAAAAAGCGCCACTGTTTTGGTGCCAAAATCTTCCTGTGCTCTCTTTTTTTCTTGGTACTCCTTACTTGCCAGCGTCAGCTTTTTTTTGCGGCTATCAAGTTCGGCTAATGCATCATTTTTTTGCGCCGTGAGTTGCGCAAGCGCATCCTCTTGAAAAAGTACCTTTTTATTCAGGCCCTGAATCAAATCAAAACTGTAAACCGCTTGCGGCTGGAGTTCAAACTCTTTAAATGCCGGATCTTTTTTATAATCTTCAAGAAGTTTGACATGCGCTGAAAGGTCTGCCGTAATTTCTTTGCGCAGAAGCTGACTATTTGAAAGTACTTGATGGCCCTCATTTAATAATGATGCTTTTTTTGCTACAAAATCAGCTTCAAGGCCACTCAATGTCGCCACTTTTGACTTTGCATCAGCAAGTAGGCGATCAATCTGATCAATTTGCCCTTGCACCTTTTTTGACTGATCCTGATTGGATGCCTGCCAGGCGGTCAGCTCAGTTTTTATATGCGTCAGCTGCTCTTCGCGCTCATTGCGCCCTGGCGCAAAAATCTTTTTAGAGCTATCAAAGAGCGCAAAAGCTGGCGCGGCCACCATAAGTGAAAAAAACAGAATAAAACGCATACATTTTTTATGATTTTTTATACATATCATGCTCAATTCCTATGGCTAATGTTTTAAAAAGGTGTCGCTGAGGATGGCCAGCAAGGCAACTAGTCAACCAACCAATAAGAGCTTGATGAGTATGGGGATCAAGCTCATAATCATGCGGTAACGAACGGGCAGCAAGTAACTGCTTAATAGGCTTTTCATTCAAAAATGTATCCTCAGGGTACATACCTAAGCGGGCAAATAGCTGTAATAAGAATATTTTTTTAAACCAATCGTACTTAAGTTGCTCACCGTTTTGCAACAGTAGCTCAACCAACAAAAAGGCCTCTTTATTGCCCGATTCGTACGGTAAAAAAAAATAGCAAACCTCCAGAACATGGTGCAGAAAATAGATATCTTCGCGGGCCATTTCAAGCGGAACAGCAACTATTTCAACGGCCTCAAGATCGTACACCGATCCGCGACCTTTTTGGTAATAATGTATCACGCTTCCTGCAGATAACCGCTCAATTCCTTGCAAGGCTTTACCATCAATCTTGCCGCTATCGCGATCAAAAATAGAGCACTTATGCATCTGCGGGAGATGATTTTTGAGTATAATTCCATGCTGTTTGCCCATGCTTTGGCCTTTTACAACGTACACTGCCCTTTAGTGTATCGCACCATACCGCGTCTGGCTAGAAAATAATGGTACAAATTATTGATTTAAAAATATGCTCATTAGTAATATTAAATTGAAATTGATTAATAATTAGGGAAAATTTTTAACACAGGGGGATTGACATGAAGAAACATGTCATACTAATCGCAGTCGCTTGCACACTCTCCGCGCTGCCGCTCTTTGGTACCTTTTATGAAGAGGTAAGCACGTTTTTTTCCAAAGAATTACCAACCCAATTACCAACCAAATTTCGCAATCTGGTTCAAGTAGTTCCTGAAGGTATGGCAAACCCAAACTCACAAATTGCATCTTTTACGCTGCCAGTGAATAGCTTGCCAAAAAATAGTAAGCTACTGCCAAACGGATTAATACGTTTTACCGGCCAAAAAAATGATGAATTGCCTATTTTAAACGCCATTGATGATTTTTTTACGCAGCAAAATCAACCAGGCCTTTATATCGTTCGCCAGAACGTAAAAGACAAAGATCCTAACTCTCTTGGATTTTCAGGCAAGATGCTTGAGCTATATCGCGCTTATCATCGCCAGAAGGATAACGAAGTTCCAACCCAATTCAAGAAATTTCATATCGCACGCTACAACAATCCAAACTTTTTACGTGATGACCGTGGAACGGTATTCAGCGGTGAGCGTGAACACGTAGATGTGTTTTATATTATCAACGGAAACTAATGTAGACCCAAAAAAAGGAGACGGTGATGAAGAAACTTATGATGGCAATTATCGCACTCGCCTTCAGTGCACAAATAGCACAGGCAGTCGTGATAACCGGCGGCAAAGAAAGCATTATTATTATGCAGGATGGCAAGCCGGTTACCCAAGCAAACAAGCAATCGGTTATGCAAGATATCAAAAGCTTTTTTAATGAGTTTATTAAAGAATATAAGAGTGAAATCGGCTTCCAGGATAAAGCGATAAGACTACCTGCAAACGATGGAATACTCGCAACCTACCAGATTGACATTGATAAGACAATCCCTGGCGGCCCAACGAAAAAAGTCACCATCTATAAAAAGAAAACCCCATCAGGAATGGTAAGCGGCTCAAAGGAAGTGATGCTCAACGATATTTCAAAATTCTTTGACAATCTTGCGAAAAAGTATTCCGGCGCCATTCAATTTCAGTATGCACGCGGCACGCTCGCAAAAGGCGAAGAGATTGCCAGCTACAAATCAATGGTGACAGGAGGCTCTAGCACGATGGGCAGACCTATGGATATGGTTTCAGTTCGCTTCATTGAAGTAGTACCGGCTATGGAACTCCAAAAACCAAACAAAATGCGCGCAATGAAATTGCGCTCACCAAAAAATGGTAATAGCCGCATGATGAACGGCAACTAACGATATACTCACGCACGATGCGCGTGCATTAGCCTGCGCATCGTGCCCTCCTTAAGGAGATGCTATGAATTTAGTACGCACACTCATGATCTTCATACCATCTGCTTTAAGTTTTTTTGCTGCACAACCAGCAGTACACGCGTATAGTTATCAAACGGCCGTTGATCAGATAAGCACCCTTTTTAAAAATGGCAAAATTATCCAACCGGCAGCCGGCACCAAGGTCATCCAACGTCCGACCGGCACTCTTTTTCAGACCGATAAAACTGGTTACCAACTTGCAGCCTCCTACCTTATGCCGGATGGCAAAAAGATTGAAGTTTTTGTTTTTGCTGAGACCGGTAAACCAAGCTATACCGTCAACGATTTTTACGTAAATAATCTTGGTTTTGCCAATCTCACCAAAACCAGAACGCCAACAACCGATCTACTTGCCACCTTTATCAAAGATGGCATACCGTACTATCTTGAATACCGACGAAAATTTGCCCAATGACCGGATAAGGATATGCCATGAAAAATTGCTTACATCTTTTTCGGTTAATTCTCCTGGCTCAGTTTTTTACCACCAGCTTCGCGCATGGCAAAACAGCATATGAAAAAGCAAGTCGCGCTATCGGCAGCATCTTTGATACCCTCACGCAACTAAACGAACCGCTGGTCCAAAAGTTTTTTGAATCAACCCCGAATGCAGCTACCGCACCCGCCCCTTTTTACCAACCAATTAGCGGCGCACCGATCGGTTATCATTTTATTGCCGCGTACGTCAATCCACAAAAGACCGGGCGCTATTGGGTGTACAAGCATGAAACGGATATCGTCGATTTTTATGACGAACCGCTTAGACGCATACCCGGTATTATTCTCAGCACTCAGCAGCTCAAAAATGATCGTTATCTGGGTCATTACAATAAGTACGGCGCTACGTTTTATATGTACCATAGAGGACAACCATGAAGAAAAATATCCTGAAATTAAGTACCTTCATTTTTTTTATGGGAACAAGCGCACTTCAGGCACAAAATGCGCAGCATCTTTTGAAAAAAATTGACCAATTTTTTCTGAATCTTGGCGATCGTATCACGATGCATCGTCAGGTAAACGACAAAATAGTACGCGGAACAGATTGGTTAGCCCAATACGATAACCCGAATTACGTTGCAAAAAAACCAATCGAAAAAAAAGATACCGCAGAACTGACTGCGGTAAAGATTTATGGCGATGCTAATGATAAAGAGCTCCTTGCCCACATAGATCAAGTGATGCGCACACTTGAAGGGGTCCACATATTTTCACCAGCTCGCCAGGAGCCAGGCCGCCAACCGCATATTCCGTACACCATTGCAAGTTACTGGACCACTGATAATGATACAGCTCATATTTTTTACTCAGCATTTCAAAATGGTGAAACGCATAAAAAAATGGAGAAAAAATGAAGATGATTCGCTTGAGTAGCGTGTTGCTATTTTTAGTTGCATGCACACCCATTGCTGAAGCTGTTTCTATGACGCAATCAAATCCGATTTTTAGTAACACTGATAAAAGACAAATTTTTGCCGAATGTATGAATGCAAAAGTGCGACATGGGCACGACCTGCGGGATCTCCAGCGAGCTTACTATGCACTCGTTCATTTATACCCTGACTATTTGGGAATGGTATGCGCTTCGCGAAAACCAGCAGGCATTGAAGTTATTGATGCGTTCAAAAATCCGGGCTATATGAGCACGCCCGCTTCAAACGAATACTGCTACCTGTTTTTTTTGAGTAGACAGCAACAATAAAAAGGAGATTTTCGATGAAAAAACTGATTATACTCGGCATAATGCTGCTCAGCGGCATCAGCTTTTGCATGGAGACCTTTGACCCGCTTGAATCGCAGACAATCGCTGCGCAGCAACGAGCGTATATTCTTGCGCAGATTAATGATTTTTTCAGCACAACGGTCGCGCATCATAAAGGGGCTGCAACGATCAAAAACGTTACTCAGTCACCTGCAAACCTTTCTAACGATTTAGTCGCCTACTTTGTGCTCCCTAAAGGTAACGTCGAAATTCGCGCTCAGCAGACCGCGCAACGCGCGGGGATCCCGATTGCACCGACATTAAATGATAGCGCTTCGCATCTTGCTCAAATAATTGACACATTTTTTAAAGACCTTCAAAGAAAAAAAGATCTCGCGATTCACCATTCTGATTATCTGAGGCACTACTCGATTATTATCAATGGCACGAGTCAAACACCGGTAAAAAACGCTGAACTGATCGCTATTTATCCAAATCCTAGTTATCGCCCTGGACTCATGGGCTCAAGCAGATTCAATCAGGTATATATAACGCAAAGTAATTGGTAAAAAGGAGGCGGCGCAAAGCCGCCTCATCACCTTCTACTCAATGCCAAGATCTTTAAAAAAAGCATCAGCTTTTGGCTCGCGGCCTAAAAAGTTACGTAAAAGCTGATTAGGATCCACACTACCGCCCGGCGCTAAAATAGTATCGACATATTTTTTGCCGATCACCGGATCTAAAAGTCCCGCCTTGCGAATAGTATCGAAAATATCCAGCGCAAATACTTTCGACCACAAATAGCCGTAGTAGCGCGCTCCATATCCCATTAAATGCCCAAATGCCAGTTCAAAATGGTCGCGCGGATCGTAAACGGAATGCACGCGAATTTTTTCATGCAGTTTTTTGGCCAGTTCATGCGGATCTAACGGCTCAGGACCAAAGATATTCAGCGAAAGAAATGCAAGATACGCCTGCCGTTGGACAAAACTACCCGAACTTAAATTCTTGACCGCTAATAATTTTTTGATCAGCTCATCAGGCAATTGCTCATTCGTTTTGAAATGCCGGCTTACTTTCTTAAGAATCATCGGATCCCAGAGCCATTCTTCAAGCATTTGCGACGGCAGTTCGACAAAATCCATTTTGACATTGGTGCCGGAGCTTGATGCCAGCTGCGTGGCGCCTAAAAGAGTATGCAATGCGTGGCCAAATTCATGGAAAAAGGTACGTACATTTGAAAGTTCAAGTAATGATGGTTGCTCAGCAGACGGTTTGGGAAAATTCGCAATGACAACCGCAAGCGCCGGCGCTCGGGATCCATCTTTATTGCGTACTGCCGGCACGACCGTTATTTGACACGCATGGCAATATTTATCGGGACGCGGGAAAAGATCAAGCAGCAGATACCCCAGGAGCTCTCTCTCTTTACTCGTCACTTCAATCAGCTTAACTGATTCATCCCATAACCCTTGGAACGGGAGCTCTTTAAAATTAATTCCCATGAACTGTTCGTAAATAGCAAGAAGCCCTTTAAGAGTTGACTCAAGCGGGAAATAGTTAGTCACTTCACGGTTATCAAAATCAAAATGTTTTTTTTCATACGTACTGATCGTATATGCTCGGTCCCACGGATAAAATTTATCCCCCGGCGCAAGTGAAACGGACGCTGGCAGATTAGCTTTTAAAAGCGCAATCTCTTTGCGCTCTTTTTCATTCGTTCGTTTTAAAAGGTCATTCAAAAAATCGGTTGCGCGAGCCGGTGTTTTGACCATCTCATCATCAAGATTAAGTGCGGCGTAACTTTCAAAGCCAAGCAAGCTGGCTAATTGCAGCCGTTTTTCCATCACCGTTTTGAGAATTTCTTTATTGGCCGGATTACCGCGATTATTAAATTCATTCCAGAGTCGTTCGCGTGTGGATCGCACCGCGCCATATTCCATGACCGGGAAATAGGTCGGATAATCCGTACCGAGAATGTAGCGACCATCATCCGTTTTTTTAAGATTCTCAATGACTGCTGCATCAACCCCTTCAAGCTCATCGCGGGTCACGGTAATCGTGCGCTTATCTTCAGCAATATTTTTTTCAAACTCCAGACCCAATACGGTCAACTCCTTTTGCAGCTGCTTAATCTGCTCACGCACCTCATCAGGTTTATCAAGCCCTGCTCGCTGATAGCTGCGCATCAGCTCATCAAGAAAATAGCGCTGCTTTTCATCCAGCGATTCACGCAATGCATTACTTTCAGCATACGCTTTCACCACGTTATAAAGCTCCTTATTTTGGCCAAAAAGGTCGACGCCCTCTGCTGCTAAGCGCGCCATCTGCTCACGCGATTTATCACGCATCGCTGCATCTTTATCAAGCGACTGTATAACCGACAAGATGCCTCCCGGAATTGAAAAATCATAGCCGGCTGCATGATCAAAAACTTCAATTGTATTGGCAAAGGTACGCTGATTGTCAGGAATTTCTATGATCTGCTCGACCGCACGCTGCGCTTTTTCAATCGCATCATCAACCAGCAGCTCAATCTGTGCTGGCGTACGCGGAAAAACGGCAGCTAGTTCATCAACTGATAGTTTTTTATAATTTATCGATGGCATATCTGGTTTTCTTAATTTAACGAGTGAAAAAAGACTGAGGCAACTCAGCCCAAAAATGATTGCCCCAATAACTATTTTATTCATGATCTGTCCTTTAATAAAATATATACCGTAGATTTTATTAGTACGATATCAAAAAAAATCGGGAGATACCTATGAAAAACTCTCTATCCTTGCTCATGGCAGTGCCAATCTTAATGGCTACAGATCAGTTAATGGGCGACGAAATTATCAAGATGTTCGATAATCTATCAGTTGCGGTTTATCGTGAAGAGCCTGTTGCATCACATGAATTCATTCTCAAAAAAATAGCTGGGCTACCGCTTGAACAAAAAAAAGATTTTGCCAAAATACTCAATCAAGTCGGCAATTTTAAGCCGGAAACTATTTTCCCGCTGTTGCCTAAAAAAATAACTAGTACGAAAATCAATCTGGTAAAAAACTCAAGCGGACATAGAGAGTTCGTCGAAGCTGAGTAAGAAGTATTAAAGCTGCGCTTTGAGCTGCATCCATTCATCGCGCAAGGCGATAGCACGCTCGAAATCAAAATCTTCTGCCGCCTTTTGCATTTCAAGCTCAAGAGCCGCAATGCGCGCAATAAGTTCCTGCTGATTTTCTGCCGGAGCAGTATCCTTTTTCTTTTTTTGCTTTGACGCAGCGGCAATTGCTTTTTGGATATTCGTGATACTTTTAACCACTTCTCGCTTGACCGTACGCGGCGTAATGCCATGCTCTTGGTTATAGGCTTCCTGGAGCCCTCGCCGGCGCCTTGATTCATCAAGCGCTTTTTTCATCGAATCGGTTATTTTATCGGCATAGAGAATTACTTTAGCCTCGGTATTACGCGCAGCACGCCCCATAATCTGAATTAATGAGCGTTTATCGCGCAAAAAACTTTCAAGATCAGCATCCATAATTGCTACTAAGGCAACTTCAGGCAGGTCAATTCCTTCGCGTAACAAGTTAACCCCTACCAAACAATCAAAGATCCCAAGCCGCAATTTCTGCAAAAGCTCGCTGCGTTGCGGCGTTTTCAGTTCGCTATGAAGATAGCAGACCTTAATTCTCTGTTCTTCAAGATAAACCGCCAACTGCTCGGCCAACTTTTTGGTCATTACCATCACTAATGATCGAAAACCGTTATCTTTGGTCTTATTAATCTGCGCAATCAGATGCTTCATTTGATCTTGCCGCGGATGAATTTCAACTTCCGGATCTAAAAGACCGGTCGGTCTAATAAGCTGCTCGACAACCGTATCTGAATGGGCAAGTTCGTACTCACCCGGCGTTGCCGAAACAAAAATGGTGTCGCGAAAATAGCGTTCGATTTCATCAAATTTAAGCGGGCGATTGTCGTATGCCGAAGGAAGTCTAAAGCCAAAATCGATCAGCGCTTTTTTGCGCGAGCGATCCCCAGCATACATCCCCCGCAGTTGCGGAATGGCAATATGTGATTCATCGATAATAAGAAGAAAATCTTTAGAAAAAAAATCAAAAAGGCAAAATGGCGCTTCTCCTTCACGCCGTCCATCAAAGTGGCGCGTGTAGTTTTCAATACCGGAGCAGTACCCAACTTCCTCAATCATTTCAATATCATGCGTTACGCGCTGCTTAATCCGCTCACGGTAAAGCGGGTTGGCCACCTGCGGTGCCCACTCATCAAGCTCCGCCTGAATACTCAGCACCGCCGCATCCTTTTTTTCCTGGGTTGTCACAAAATGCTTGGCCGGAAAGATAATCGTATTATCAAGCGGCATCAAGACAGTATTATTATGCTTATCCACCCATGAAAGGGATTCAACGGTATCTGCCCAGAGCTCGATGCGTAATTTTTCTTTTTGGTACGGTAAATTGACCTCAATCGTGTCGCCAAAAACTTGAAACGTTCCTGAAGCTTTTTCAATATCGTTGCGTTTATATT
>JAGVKP010000031.1 GCA_020050475.1 Candidatus Babeliales bacterium | reverse complement strand
CTGCTCTCAGTGCCGCTGAGCTAAAAAAAGGACCCTCTTTAAAACATTATATCAATCGACTCAGTCAATTATTTGATGTGGCTATCGCCTAAGTCCTGTCACAAGCTTCTCGATAGGTCTTGCGCACGGGTTTGTCAATCGAAAATTCGAAAATCCGCACGGAGGAAATAATGACAGTCTCCATGGCATTACCCTTCTTGGCGCAGCTACACTCGAAAACACCATTCACGAAGAACCGCTTGAAAAACTAGCAGTACTTTGGGGCCATGGTATCGGGCAGTGCATAAGCGAATCATTTTCACTGCAGCAGGGCGCTGGGGTTCAATTTACAATTAGACCAAATAGCGCTCTTGTAGTTGCCTTTTTTAAAAGCATCGGCCGATTGGGATCATAATTTTATTTGTGAGCGATTCATTCATGCAATCGGTTGCATACCAACGTGTGTTCGTAATACTTTTTTTGTCTCTATCGCTTGAGAGCTAATAACCAAGAAAGAGTACAAAGTTGAAGTTAGCAGCTATCTTATTATTCATCAGCGCATCCCACCAAATGCACGGTACACTATCAACGAATGATATTCGTAATTTTGGGCACAGCTTCTCAGTCGGCTTAGTGCATGGATTTATTAATCGCCAACTAGAAGATCCAGAAGAAAAACTTAATCTCGAGCTCCACACGACTACTTTTTTAGCCGCAACAGCTCTTGAGAGTCATATTCATTCAAATCGACTAAAAGATAATCGATCAGCACTTTGGGGACATGCAATTGGCCAACTTATTACGGAATCTATAATTCTTAAAGATGGTGGCATCTTACAGATTGCTGTACGGCCAAACACCACGCTTATTTTAGCTTTCTTGGTAAGCACAAAACGCTTATTCTTTTAAATATTTTTCCAGATCAATTTTTTATGCAATCGGTTGCATACCAACGTGCGCTCGCATGATATTGACAAACGGTTTTGCATTATCGCGCAACGTACGATTTAACGTTTTGCCAGCATAATCGACTGCATATAATCCGTATGATTTGGTAAAACCACCGTTCCAATTAAAGCTATCCCAGAGCGACCAGTAAAAATAGCCACGGATATCATAGCCTTCGCGAAGCGCCTTGCTCACGACAAAAAGATGCTTCTTAATATATTCATCGCGCACGATGCCTTCATTGTCACTCGTACCGTTTTCAGTTATATAAATCGGCTTGCCAACTTGTGCTGCTTTTTGAATGCACTCATAAAGCCCTTCGGCATAAAGTGCCTTTTTTTCGGCTTTTATCTCAAAAGGGCGCCAAGCAACCGTATCAGGTAAAAATGGCGGGCAACTACTTTGCTTAATCAGCGTATGCGTATAGTAATTGAGGCCGACATAATCAAACGCTTCTGATGCACCATCAACCTGCTCTTTTACTAAACCGCCCCAATTAAACATCCCAGTTTTCATAAAATCAAGTGTCAACTGATTATTGAGGTACCCAAAATAGCGGCAAATAGCATACTCAAGCGGATTATAGTCATGATACGGATGCAGCGGCTGCATGACGTGCGCAATACCAAGCTGCGCTGACGGATCAATTTTTTTAAACTCTTGCGCAATTTCCACGTGGGTTTTATACATATTCAAAAGAACCTGCCCCGCTTGGCGCAAACAGCCCACTTTACCAGGTGGCAATTTACCGCGCAGATAGCCTTCTAAAACGACACCTGTCGGCTCATTATACGTCATCCACCAATGGACATCATGCTGAATAAGCGTATCAAAAATTAAGCGAGCATAGCGCACGAAGTATTCACCATTAGCTGCTTTTTCAAAGCCACCTTTATCGGCAAACCAAACTGGCCAAGTATGATGAAAAAGGCAGACAATTGGCGTAATGCCCTTGCTTATCATGTATTTCACGAGATCGACATAGTGTTCAAGCGCATCGTAATCTATGTGCCCTTGCTCAGGCTCAATTTTTGACCAGTCGATATGAAAACGATAAACGCGCATGCCTGATTCATAAATATGATCAATATCTTCTTTATAGCGATGCCAATGGTCGGTCCCGATGCCAGCTTGCGGTTTGCTTGCATCGCGTGTCCAGGTATTTTCGACCAGCTTACCGTTGGCTGATACGTTTCCTTCTATCTGATAGGCAGATGAAGCGGTTCCCCAAACAAAATCCTTAGGAAACGAAAGCAATTGCCCGAATAGTGGTGAACTGGTATGCGGCAGCATACTCCAATCCCAGTACGGTTCGATTGCAGCAAGCTGCAGGTTAAGTAACGCAAGTGCGATTATAGATAATCGTTTCATATTCACTGTTCCTTATGCAAATTTTTCTTTCGTAATTTTTACCGCTGCGGGTGCCCATTTTTTGAGAGCAATCCCCTTTTTTTTAAGCATTTTGCGCAACTGAGTCGCATTTAAAAAGCGAATACCATCAATGCCGACATTTGATTGTCGCGCACCGTGAATATTTTCCTTTTTATCGTCAATAAAAATAATCTGCGGCTGAGTAAGGCCATGATCATCAAGAAAATTACGTAATCCGTGATAATAGGCGGCATGCGGCTTAACTAATTCAGTGTATCGCACCCCTTTTTTATCTACCGATCCGTCAAAGTAAAGCTCGTCAAATAAGGCAAAAAGCTCGGGGTATTTTTTCTTCATACGCCCCAGCGATTCAGGGCCAATATTTGAGGCAAGTACTTGCTTGTAGCCAAGTTCGCGCAGCTGCTTGATGATATCCATCACCTCTTGGTCAATCTGATGAAGATTAGCAATCTCATAAATCTCATTCCGATGATGTGCTAAAAGCTCCGGATATTTTTCAATCATTTTTTCGATGATACGATCACCCGAATTGGTCGCATGGCCCGTACTGCTTACCGTCGACCAAAAGGTAGGAGAAATTAGGAGCTTTGCCAGCTGCCATCGATTATCCGCATTTTTTATCATCGACAACCCGCGCACTGCCATCGTACCAAGCGGCTTGTAGGCGACCACGTCATGGAAATCCCACGCAAGAATCGTATTTTCAGGAGACTTTTTATTCATTGCTTCTCCTTGGTTGGCAACAACTATGAGATTCATCGCACCCAGGAGATAAAAGAAATAACGCACATACTTCATAGGTTCTTCTTTCTTTTTTAGCCACCCATTTGCGATTTATCACCACGAGCATTTTTTAAAGCAACATTTTCAGGCACTATAGTTCTCATCTGCAAGCTCTTTAAAACCTGCTCGGCTGATTTAAATGGTATGCCCAGGATATCCGCTCGTGCATGATACGCACCATCAGTATTTTCTTTTTTGTCATCAATCAAAATAACACGCTTTTTGCTCGCAGCAAGCAGCGCAACTCTTTCACTCAGTGCTTTATAATACGCCGCATTCGGCTTGAGAGTTCCTTGAGCAGCCATCTCAGATGAAGTAAACGCATACCTAAAATAGTTGGCAAAAAAACCAGGATATTTTTCTTGAATCACCTGCCAGGACCGTGCACCCATATTAGTCGCAACTACCTGAGTATACCCTTGATCATGCAGCGCCATTACCAATGCTGCTGATTCAGGATTGATGGCATGCGAATTTACGAGTTTATAAAGCCGATCTTCCACCACCTTAAAATCTGGGTAGCGGGTAACCAGACTTTCAAGTGCATCGTCCATGCATTTTTTCTTTTGGTAAGAGCGAATAATATGCGGACCGGCCAAGAAAAGATTCTTGACCGCACCTAATTTTCCCGGAGCTTTTTTGAGGTATTCGACGATAATGCCGCATGCGCGCGGAATCAGTGCGATTCCTTGCCTAAAACTTACCGGTTTTAAAAGCGTATCATTCGCATCATGGGCAATAATGGCATGGCGGTTATCAAAAAGATGCGCAAAAAGATCGGTTTGTACCGCTGTCATCAGCACAAGTAACCACCAAGTAGCTCCTGCGTGCTTTACAAAACCGTTCATGCCAAAATCTCCCTTGAAACTTTAGTAACGAGAACGCCCACCAAAGCGACGTGCGCCAAAGAAGCGACGTCCGCCACCTCTGCGCTGCTTAGATTCCTCACGATCATCAGATGAGGGAGCTGCATGAATCTGCTCCTGCTCAGTTGCAAAAGAACCGTAGATCTTTTGCGCTGCCCCGACGAGTGCTTTAACTAGTTCATCATGATTCAGCGTCGCAAGCTGCTGAGCAACTGCCATCTCGTAGCTATTACGCGACTCGATGTTTGCCATCTGCTTGAGCTCGTTGATAATTTTGACGACACGCTTTTCCATAATACTTGAAGCGGTCGGTATCTCATACGGCGTTACGTTCATTTTGTAGCGACGCACGAGTGATTTTAAACGCCACTCTTGATTAGAGTCAATTAAGGTGATTGCGATACCGAGCTTACCAGCACGACCGGTTCTGCCGATACGGTGAATGTAAATTTCTTGGTCTTCAGGCAATCCGTAGTTAATAACGTGCGTTACATCAGGAACATCAAGACCACGAGCCGCAACGTCAGTCGCCACTAAAAGCTGAAACCGCTTTTCTTTAAAGCCTTTGATCACCTGATTACGCAAATTCTGCCCCATATCACCATGAAGTGCCTGCGCTCGATAGCCACGCTTGATAAGCATATCAGCCAATTCAGCAGTCAACGCCTTAGTTTGGCAAAAGACAAAACCATAAAGATCTTCAGTCGTTTCTATAATTCTGCATAACGCTTCAAAACGCGATCTGCGCGGCACCACTGCATAAAATTGAGCAGTATTGGTGCTTGCCACGTTGGTCGAACTGACACGAACCGAGGCCGGATTTGGCATATGACTTTTAATAAGATCGCTAATGCCATCTTTGACCGTCGCAGAGAAAAGCCACAATGCGCGCGTTTTTGGCGTCGCGCTAATAAGCTCTTCGACCTCATCTTTAAAGCCCATATCAAGCATGATATCAGCTTCATCAAGGACCACGATCTGGCAATCGTCAAGCTTGAGGGTTCGGCGATTAATATGATCGTTTAATCGACCTGGAGTACCGACGACAATCTGTGGCATGCTACGCAGGTCCCTGAATTGACGTTCAATTGAGACACCGCCATAAACAGCGGCTATTGAAATACCGCGTGCTTGGGCAATAGTTAGTAAACTTTGGTAAATTTGGACGGCCAATTCACGTGTTGGCGCAACGACCAAAGCTTGGACTTTTTTGCTAGTCGGATCAATATGATGGACAAGCGGCAAGCCAAAAGCAAGCGTTTTACCGGTACCCGTTTGCGCCTGACCATGCAAGTGCGTTTTGGGATCTTTGAGTAAGATAGGCAACGTTTGTGCCTGAATAGGGGTCGGCTCAGTAAAGCCAAGCGCAACAAGCGCTCCCTGAATCTGTGGGTGAAGCGGAAATTGATTAAAT
>JAGVKP010000017.1 GCA_020050475.1 Candidatus Babeliales bacterium | reverse complement strand
GGTCAAAAAGAGATCTAAATCGCTCCAAATTCCTTTGCATGATGCCTCAACATGATGAAATTGGCCATACGGATACAAATATTCGGCCGAAAGCGTAATGATTTCGGTTTGATCGAAGGAAAAAAGTGAGAAAAAGCTTGAAAGTACGAGCGTTAGGCCCTGTTTTTTCATGTGCGTCCCTAGCATGGTATAAAGATGGCCCCCATCACTGATAGCCTGCACTATTTATTTTCTATTTGTCAATTCAAGGGGCAGTAAGCTCTGTACGCATCCCTTAGTTGGCATTTTGTTTAGCAAGCTATACAATTGAGGCAATTTTTATAAATTTCTTATTGAAACTTTTTTGGCATAAGGTAAACTGAAGAATAGAAATAAAAAGAGCTGCAAAGCTCGTAATCAAAAGGAAATAATCAGATGAAAAAGAATTCGCTATTATCACTCGCTTTATTAGCCGCGGTCGCACCTCTTGCAAACGCGACCCCATCATGGCTTCAAATCTTTAAATTAGGTCGTGAAATTTCTCATTCGGCTGACGATGTCCGAGACATGTTTGCATGCCCAATCAGCAAAATAGACATGGAGAAGCTTTTTTCCGCAAATAAAAGCAACATTGCACAGGCACAAAAAATTGCCAGCCAAATGAAAACCGCAAAAGCCTTGATCAGCTGGCAAGCAATGAATAATAATTTTTTAAAAACAAGAATCTTTGGTCATGCATTATTATCTGCTGGTAAAGTTTTCGCAGTGCCATATCTCCTTATGACAGCTTCCGGAGCATACGACGAAACCGTCGCTGCAACAGGAGCTTTAGCAGGAATGGCTCTTAGTTTTAAACCTTTTTCAAGAGCACTCGATCGCCATTTCATAGGTAAAGAATTACACAAAAAACATCTGGAACAAATTAAGGATGAAGTACACAGACTCGAATCTGATTTCAAATCGCAGTTGCCAGAGTATCTCAAAGGGCAAGGATTCCCGGAGAAAGCTATCAAAGCAACGATGAGTATGGTAAACAAACCAAGCTTCGTACAAAACATGAAGCAAGCGGCTTTCAAAGCAATTAAGAGATAATTTTCACCAAGTTTTACGTCAAAAAGAGCGGCTCACAAAAAGCCGCTCTTTTTTATTTGCATCAATCTCCATAAAGATGCACTCATCATACCTCTTGCGTAATCTTAGTCGGCTCTTCAAGGATTGCTAAGATAGGTTGCGCGCAATATATTCTATCTCGTTTACTGCCTGAGACTTTCGTTATAATACCGCTTGCTTCCAGTTTTGCTAATGCCCGCTGGGCGGTCGTAAACGCTACGCCAAAATGAGTTGCTATTTTTTGTGCCGAACAGTACGGGTTCGTCGCTAAATCTTTTACCACATTCGCTGCGATTTTATCAGATCGATTCGTCAATTGATGCGTCCATTGATCCACAAGCGCATTAATTCGTTCGCTACGCGAAATGACATCAAGCCCTTGAATGATGACGCCGTTTAGAAAATAGATAAACCAGTCGTTCCACTTGCCCTGACTACTAATAGCAAATAAATAAGCATAATATTCGTCCCTCGTCGCTTCAAAGAAAGCACTCAAATAAAGAAACGGCGATGGCAAAAGCTTATGCTGCATCAAAAGCAGCGTAATAAGCAATCTTCCAATACGACCATTGCCATCCAGAAAAGGGTGTATCGCTTCAAATTGATAATGGCACAAAGCAATATGAATTAATGGCGGCAGCGATCTATTATGAAGAAATTCTTCAAACTGCTTGAGGCATTCTGCCAGCTCCTCAGGAACTGGCGGCACGTATTTTGCCGCATGTACGGTACACCCAGCGATTCCTATCCAATTTTGCGTGGTACGAAATTGGCCGGGACGCGCATGCGATCCGCGTACACCTTGCATAAGCTTTTCATGCATTTCGCGAATTAAGCGTAATGAAAGGGGAAGATCGTGCAAGCGCTTAAAGCCATACCCTAACGCATAAATATAGTTTTTGATTTCCTGTAGGTCCTCAGGAGCACGTCCACTTTCAGCCCCTGCACCTTCAGCCAAGAATTCACCAAGCGTTGTTTGCGTTCCTTCAATTTTACTTGATAATACTGCTTCACGTGCTATAAAAGGCCTCACCAGAAGATGGGGATCCGGAAGTCGCGCCGCTTCGCGCGCTACCATCCCGATAACCTGATCGGCTTTTGATAGAGTGCCTACTAAAAGATTTGACCATTCTATCTGCGGAGGGAGCGGATTAGGTATAAACGAGTCATAGCCGGCCGCAGCTCGTACTATTTTACCGGTTGGTGATTGCTTGATATTCATAAGACCTCCGCCTAATGCCTCTTTTCTTTTTTAGAGTACCTCTTATTTTCGAAAAACGCAAAAATCGATAATAAGAGGATTCCCTTATTTTCACCAATCGCTATCATCAATTTTGCTGAAACAAAAAGAGCGGCTCTTGAAAGCCGCTCCGATCAGATACGTTGAGTGTGCGTTACCTAGTTCAACTTGAAAAAATACCCTACTTCATCGTTCACGATATCCAATACCGCCGCATGATCAGCAACGCCCGGTTCAAGTTTGAAGGTACTCGCTGCTTTACCACCAGTTCGCGTGATCACGCCGATACGATAATTTTTGAAAAAATGAGGCAATCGATCAGCTAACTCGGTCAGCACTGCCAAATGCGTCGCGGTGCCACTGCAGCACCCAGGATAAGAGCTCAATGCTTGCAAGAAAGCCTGGGCAAGATGCGCTGATTTTTCAATCGTCGTTCCACGAAACAGCGAATCATCAACCAATACGCATGCAAATTCTCCGGATTTGAGTTCATGAAGCGTAGCCAAGAGATGATCGACGCGCATCATTTCTGAAACCATCGTTGATTTACCGCTGGCAATATCGTCAGTGATCACCATATGCGTCATCAATTTTTTGAACGGCGTCAGCTCAGCCCGCTCGGCAGCGCAAATGCCATACGTCTGCGCAAGAATAATATTTATCCCGATCGCTTTTAAGATACTCGATTTACCGGCTTTATTTGGGCCAGAAAGGATAATATGCTGCCCGTTTTCTTTACTCATAATCAGATCGTTACACACGACCGTTGCTGGATCAAATGCAGGATGCCACATTTCTTTCATCTCAATATGCGGGCAAGAGCTGGGCAAAAACTCGGCAAAACAAGCGCGATCTGCCTCAAGCGTCATCTTTTCATACCAATCAGCAACGGCAACCAATGCATCAAGATCCCCGACCACCTTCATCAAGCGCGTAATCTGCGATTTTTTATCTTGAAGCTGCTGATGATACGAAAGTGCTTTGCCTACACGCGAGAAAAATCCGATCCGTGAACCTTCAGCGGCATAACTATCGCGCACAAACGATTCAATCTCCTTAAATTCCGCTGATGCAAAAAGATGCAATTCGTCAGGCTGAAGGCCAAAAAATTCAGGCGCGTATCCTGCACGTTGCGCCAAAGTAACGATACTGCGCACCGCTTTTAAGCAGCTCTTTAAGCTTACTAACTGTTGGTGCAGTTCATTAATAAGTCGTTTTTCATTTTTGAGTTGATCCAACGTTTCTTTCATGCTGGCCAGGTGCAATCCTAAATGGCCAACTTCAAGAACTAAAAATCCATTTTTTACCCATTTTGACGCATGTTCATCCGCTGCAAAATGGTGATGATGATGGTGATGTTTATGATGGTCATGATGATCATGCTTACATGAATCATCATGATGGTGGGGCGTAACCAGTGACTGAATCTGCTCGAGAGCAAAATGAAATATCAGATGTTCAACTACCGGCACCAATAATCCAAAGTATTTGCCCACATGCTTCAGATCAAGCGCAACGTGTGATGTATTGAATCGCGCAAGTCGTTCTGATGAAAAATAAAAAGATTCAACGGCTCGTTGCGTCAAAAGATCAGGCTCCTGCTCAACAAAATGATAAAGGTTATGTTCATTTTGTTTGATGACCGCAAGATGTTTCTTTATCTCAGCGCGTAAGTCAGGTTCATCAAGCACGATCTCAAGATTACGCTGGCGACCGGCTAAAAAAGATGGGTCAGCAATCGGATTTTGTAGCCGATGAATGAGACGTGATTTACCGTACGAAGTTTGCACGCTTTCAAAGAGTGAAAGCAAAACCCCTTCTTTTTTTGTGTTTAACGAGCTAAAAAGCTCAAGATCCCGCTCTTCATAAAAACCTATCACCGGATCTTGAAGCATTACTGGGCAGTGATGATCATCAGCTTGGCAGCCAGAGCAGGCGTGATACAAAATTAAAATCAGCACAGTAGCATAACGAAACAATGAATTACAT
>JAGVKP010000018.1 GCA_020050475.1 Candidatus Babeliales bacterium | reverse complement strand
TACCTCAGGTAATACGGCGTTCGGTATCTTTTTTTCTGCAAATGCGGTCGAATTTTGGACTGTTGTTGACTGCGTTATTGATAGCAATACGGGAGCGGTGGCGTCTCGCGGTATTCGCGATGATGGCGGCTCCGGAGCGAGTCAATCTCTTTTTACCAAAAATAAGGCATTTAATAATGGCGTGGTGGCTGCCGAACAGTTCATCAATGTGCCGCCTGGTTCGCAGACGACCAGCACAACCGGTAACCTGAATACTAATACGTTGCCATGGACCAATATGGCGGTGGTGAGTTGAGGTACAAAGATGCACAATCTTTCTTGAGGTAGTTGCGCAAATATACTAGGCTGACCAAAAAAGAGAGTGTACGTGAAAAATCACAAGTTGTTTTTAGTACTCTTCATACTGGCCAAATCTCTTGCTTTAAAAGCGGTTGAGCTCACGATTGATCAACCGGGCGTCTATGTGCTGGGAAATTCGCTGACGATTAATCCAATCGCAGCCGATACGGCGATCGTCATTACGACGAGTAATGTCACTCTTGATTTAAATACGAACGTCGTATCCCAAATTGGTGCTGTCGCATCAGTCAACGGCATTTCGCTCAGTAGTTCGGTCAGTAACGTTGTGATTAAAAATGGTATTTTGCGTGGATTTACTGGGCCGCATATTGTATTGAATGGCCTCAATAACGCAATCTTGATTCAAGATATTAAATTTGAAAGCCTGGCGACTACTGCCATCAATTTCCAATCATCCACCAACTGCCAAGTAATTGATTGTAATTTTTATGGCACTGATACGGCGCAAAATAACCCAGTGCTTTTGCTTTCAACCTGCTCGGGGGTCATGGTAAAAAATGCTTTGATGAATCGCCTGCGCATTGCCAGTGCGGTTGGCGCTGATAATGCATTCGTCACGATTGCCTCATCCAATAACTGTTATTTTGAGCAGGTGGCAATAGTGGGAAATAATCTTGCACCGGCAGCGACGCGCACCGTCTCTTTTTACCGGCTTACTTCATCATTTCGTAATCGCTTCGTAGGATGCAATCAGATCGATAATCGCTTTTTGGGAACCGGTAATATCATTCGCGGTTTTATTATTGATGCTTCGAGTCAAAACTATTTTAATCAGTGTATTTTTAGAAATAATAGTGCCGATATTAGTAATCTTAATAATACCGTATGGTTTTTTTATTTGATTAATCTTGCGCAGAATAATCTTTTAATCGATTGCAAGGTATTAAATAATACCGTGTTTTCAAATAATGCTGGTAATGATGGGCTTATCGGTTTTTACGCAGTGACGGCACCGCTTAATATTTATATCGGGTGCCTGGCAATCGACAATACCTGTTTATCAAGCGTCATTAATGGTGGTTCGACGTACGGTTTTTTTCTTGATGGCTCTGAACGGAGTACGGTCATCGGTTTTGAAGGGTCGCGCAATACCTCGCTTAATTTTGCGGTAGGCGGTGGCGTTATTCTTAATTCAAGCAGCAATTCGACTGTTATTGATTGCCAATTTTCGCGTAATTTTGGTAACGCAGTTGGGGTTTCACGCGGTTTTTTTCTCGGTGCCTTGCTCAATGATCTGATTTCGCGCAATATTGCATTCAATAATGATACGGGTCCTCTTAATCAGTTTGAAAATGTTGCCGGAACTTCAATAGGCGCGGGAACCACTGGCAATATTAATGCAGCCGGTGCGACGCCGTGGAGTAATTTACAGGTCTTGCCATAGGTCAATTGTATGATGAAAATAAAAAAATTTATCGCAGCGACAGTGCTCTTCATGAGCAGTTGGTTTTGCCACTGCGTGGAGCTAACCATCGACCAACCGGGGTACTATCTGCTCGGCCAAAGTATATTTTCAGCACCATCTGGTGCCGATTCAATCGTGAATATTACGGCATCGGACGTCGTATTCGATTTGGGTGGCTTTTTATTGAATCAGACCAATGCGACCGCAAACGTCGATGGTATTGTGGTGGCTGGTGGACTTAATGACGTTACGATCAAAAACGGTACGATTCGGAGCGTCTCGCGGACTGGGATTGCGGTAGGAAGTGGATGTAGCCGCATTACGATTGACCGTATCTGGTTTGAATTCTGTGCGCAGCAAGGGCTAGCATTGAATGGTAACTCCGGTTCGCCTATCATCCAATCAAGCGTGAGCCGCTGCTCTTTTTTTGGCTGCAGTGCTGGTGTAGGGGCTACGACGGTGATCAGTGCCGCTTTTTGCAATGCACTTGCAATGAGCGATATCACCTGCTCAACCAGCGGTGGAGCAAGCTCAACGCTGACGATTATTCTGCTTAATAACTGCCTGGATTGTAATGTCGACGGTGTGCTCATTCAAGGAAGTGCCATTACTTCGTTTATCGGCATTAGATTACAAACGCCAGTTGCTGCATCAAGTACCGGCCAACGGATCAGTAATTGTATTATTCGTGGATGTACGACGACCGGTTCGCTTATCGGCTTTCAGGTAGATGAAGCGGTTGCCACTTCGAGTGAGGCTACGCTCGATTCCTGTTGGTTAACGGGGTGTACAGCCGGCTCTTTTACCGGGTTCAATTTTTTTGGTGATGTTGTCAATATTACCGTATTGCGCTGCATCGTTAATGGCCTGATTTCGGCGACGAATAATACCCTTAATGTCGGCTTTTTTTTAAATGGGGCGAGTAATTGTACTTTTCAGGAATGCAAAGTAAATGGCTGTTCAATAACTGCCGGCTCAAACTTCCGGGGTTATTTACTGGGGGATGTTGTTGCTGGTACACTTGCCAATACCAATTCATTTACGCAGTGTCATGCGACAAATAATACCGGTGCGGCTGGGGCCAATAACGTTACCGGTTTTTCTATTGTCAATGGTAACTCAAATACGATTGTCGATAGTATTTTTATGACCAATTCGGTGACGGGAGCGCCTGGAAATGGTACTGGGGTGAATAATACTGGCACGAATATGTTTGCGCGTAATATCGGTTTTGCCAATAATACGACCGGCGGCACTAATCAGTTTACCGGTGTTGCGCTTGCATCTGTTTCGATACATGCCTCGACTGCCGTGTCAACCCCAACTATTCCCTGGACCAATTTATCGGTACCCGGATGATTGAATGGAGTGTGCCAAGATATGAAACTTCTTATTAAAAATTTGGTGCTGACGTGTTGCTTGAGTTGGATTGCATCTGCAATCGAGCTGACGATTGATCAGCCGGGAATTTACGAATTAGGGGCATCGATAGTGAGTTTGCCCGCGGCCGGCCCAGATCAAATTATTGTCATCGCGAGTAGCGACGTCATATTCGATTTGGGAGAGTTTGTCATTTTTCAGGGAAATGCGGTTGCTGAAGTAGATGGCATTCTGATTAATTCGAATTTGAGCGATATCGTCATACGCAATGGTATGATTCGTGGGGTTACGCAGACGGCAATATCAATCGGTTCAGGTGCCTCACGCATCCTGATAGAAAATATGAAGGTTGGTCAATGTGCTGGCGGAGTTTTAGCGACATCCGTAACTGATCTGACGATTCAAGGGTGCCAATTTACCAGATGTAGTAGTGCGAATCCCTTAATTAATGCCTTAGATTTGATTGGATCATCGCGAATTTTACTTTCTGATATTTTGATTTCAGATGCAAATTACTCACTTTCAAGAATTTTAAATGCTAATTCAATTTCTGCATGTACCGTTCAACGCATGAAAATTTACTCATCGGCAACGGTAGTCGCTGGTGGTATTCGATTACTGACAAGTCAAAATGTCTTTTTTTCAGATGTTACGGTGGCTTTCTGTACCAATACTTCGTATCAGCAAATAGGTAACCTTAATAATATTCTTAAGAATGTTTCGTATTTATCAAATAATCAAGGTGGCTTTATTGCTATCACGATAGAAAACGCTTCGCAAAGTAATCTTGTTTTGCAAAGCGTTGTTAACGGAACAGCATCTTTATTAGGAGCTATCAGATTCATAGACTCTCGCAACAATATCATTGATTCATGCAGTGCCTGTGCAAACACAACTCAAAATGCTATTGATCAATTTCAACTTATACTTTCTGGAGGCGATGCTAACCTTGTCAGAAGATCGATTGCGTTAAATAACTCCTCCAATCTTACATCATCTGGTGTATTCGTGGCAGCAAATGCTACTAATACAGCAATTATTGATTGTCTTTTCAATCGTAATCGCGGGTCGACGCCTGCCAATAGCTTTGGTGCGGAGTTACTTGCCGGGACCAATATCCTTTTTGCGCGCAATCGCGCATTTAGTAATAATACGACGGTCGGCGCGAACCAATTTAGCGGAGTCGCGGGTGGTGCGGTGACGACCGTTGCTTCAACTAATATTAATGGATCTGGCTCAACGCCATGGACCAATTTATCGGTGCCTGCATAAAAAAGAGAGAACTCGATGATCTTAAGATTTTTGGTTTTTTGGTTCTTCGCACTCACTATATTTTCGCTGCAGAGTGTTGAGCTGACGATTGATCAGCCGGGGATCTATAAATTAGGGGTATCATTGCAGGTTGCGGCTGTCGCCAATGATTCATTCGTTGTTATTTCAGCAAGTGACGTCGTTTTTGATCTTGGGGGATTTATTATTCAGCAGACTAATAGTGCGACCGGGGTGAATGGTATCGTGGTCAACTCTGGGTTTACCAACATCGTGATCCGGAATGGGAACATCTCTGATATGACTAATTTTGGTATATCAATCGATAATAACTGTTCATTAATTACGATGAGCAATCTTATTATCGAGCGGTGCGGGCAGCGGGGTATTACCGCTGATGGGTCAATTAATCCGGTGCTCAATCTTACGATTAGTGATTGCCAATTTTACCGCTGCTGCCAAAATGCGGTGATCGGGGCAAATGATGCGGTGGTATCATTGACCGGATGCCGCCATCTGACCTTTACTAATTGCGCGATTGCCAATACGAATAATCCCAATACGGTCACCTTGCGCCTTATTTTGCTTGCTAATTGTTCAACGTGCGAACTTTCATCCCTTGCGCTGTATGCAAATACGATCAGCGCCGGCAGTTTGACCGGATTGCAGATTGGTTCGGTGCAAGCAAGTAGATTTTCTGATATTCAAATCGAGGGCAATTCGGTAACCACCGGTTCGTTTATCGGGATCGATGGAACGATCATGAGCGCGAGTCGCTTGAGCACCTGCCTTGTCCTGCAAAATAGCGCTACTACGACGATGGCCGGTTTTAGTTTGGCAAGTACGAGCAGTAATTTATATGAAGATTGTGCAGCGATTTCAAATAGTTCATCCGGAGGTACTTGTAACGGATTTCAGCTTACGGGAGCATTAGGATCATCATTTGCCGAAACGTTTATTCAGTGTCACGCGATTGCCAACTCTGCGCTTAATGATACGCGGGGGTTTAGTATTAATGGGAGTGGCGCCGGTACTTTATTGCGCTGTATTTCAACTAATAATTCGAGCATTTTGGGAACGTGCTATGGTATTGATTATCCGACTAATTCAGGTATTGAGTGGGCGGTAGTTGATAGTCTTATCAGTACCAACGTGGGAACGACTGCTTCGTTCGGTATACGCGTCACGGGAGCGGGAGTTAATACCAGTCTTTTTAGTAAAGATGTAGCGCTGCGTAATGGTATCGCGCCATTAAACCAGTTTTCTGGGGTGGCCGGTACTTCTTTTGCCAATCCAGCAGCAAATAACTTGAATTCAGTTGCGGTGCCATGGACGAATATTGGTGTCGTGAGTTAAAAAATACAGGCCACCGCAACGGCAGCGGCCCCTCTTTTTAGATGCTTTCTTCTGATTGTTTTTTATGGCGCATGAAAGTTGGCACATCAAGATCATCAAGATCGAGCGTCGCTGGTTGCGCTTGCGTTTCGTATGAAATGCGTTTTGCCGATTCTTGTGAAGCTGATTTGAGGTGTGCGGTTTGCGGCGCTGCCTCTTTTTCGACTGTTGGTTGCTCAAATCCGGTCGCAATCAGCGTCACGCGTAGTTCATCAGTCAGCGCTTCATCGATCACCGAGCCCAGAATAATATTAGCATCCTCATCTGCCTGCTCGTAAATAAGCGAAGCGACGATGCGAATTTCATGCAGGCCAAGATTTTTACCGCCGGTGATATTTAAAAGTACCCCATGAGCGCCGGTAATGCTCATATTTTCTAAAAGCGGCGAACTGATTGCTTGCTGCGCTGCTTTTTGCGCGCGATCCGGGCCGGTAGCTGATCCGGTGGCCATTACGGCCAACCCGCGATCTTTCATAATTGCCCGTACGTCAGCAAAATCGACATTGATATGCCCCGGCTTTTTGATAATATCGGCGATTGATTTGACCGATCGATGTAATACGCCGTTAATCATGGCAAATGCATCAATCATGGAGACATTTTCAGTCACGACATCAAGCAGTTTTTGGTT
>JAGVKP010000050.1 GCA_020050475.1 Candidatus Babeliales bacterium | reverse complement strand
GGCCGCGCATTTTCAAAAAATGAATTACCAGCCATTTTAGCTGAGCTTAAAAAACGGTTTGCTTCAGTAGAGTATAATGTGCCTCAGTGGCAGCCGCGACCGGTGCCGCTTGCAAAAAAGCCTACGATACCGTTGCTTAATCTGACTGATCCTACATTCCCAAAAGATACCAAAATGGCAACGCGCAAAGCTTTTGGGTTGGCGCTTTGTGCGGCTGGAAAAAAATCTTCAGCCGTTATGAGTTTTGATGCCGAAGTAAAAAATTCCACGTATGCTGAATTTTTTGCCGATGAGTTTCCCGATCGCTTTGTGCAATGTTTTATTGCTGAACAGAATATGGTCGGTATGGCAGTTGGTGCTGCAAAGCGCGGTGCACTGCCCTTTGTCTCAACCTTTGGTGCCTTTTTTTCCCGCGCGTTTGATCAGCTACGCATGGCTGCTATTGGTCGCTCTTCGTTGTGTTGTGTCGGATCTCATGCAGGAGTTTCAATTGGGCAGGATGGGCCATCGCAAATGGGCCTTGAAGATATCGCCATCTTTCGCTCATTGCCCGGTTCAATAGTTCTTTACCCGTGCGATGCGGTGAGCACCTGGAAACTGGTTGAGTTGATGGCAAATTATCGCGAAGGAATATCCTATTTACGCACCACGCGTGCCGAGACGCCGATTATTTATGAGCCGACGGACGAATTTAAAATCGGTGGATCGCGGGTGCTTCGTGAAAGTAAACAGGACACGGTTTGCATCATCGCCGCTGGCATTACCGTTTTTGAAGCGCTGAAAGCGTACGAACTGATTAAAAATGAGGGTATTTGGTGTACCGTCATAGATGCTTATAGTGTAAAACCGCTTGATGGGGTTACTATTAGGCACCATGCACTCAAAGCCGGTGCGGTGATCACCGTGGAAGATCATTATGAAGCGGGTGGACTTGGTGAAGCGGTACTCAACGAACTGAAAGATACGAACGTTAAGTGCCAGCTGCTGGCGGTAAAAAAATTACCGCATTCAGGTAAGCCGGAAGAACTTCTAGCCGCGGCAGCGATTGATGCGGCAGCCATAATCAAGGCAGTTAAAAAAGCTCATTCTGAGCAAAAAGAGGCAAAATAACGCCTTTTTTGCTATGCTTAATGAGTATTGCACCAAAAGGGGAGTGCTAGCTTAGGGGAAATATTTATGAGATGGGGTCTGGTAACCTGTTTTTTGCTTATGAGTGAGAGAGTAGTCGCGGGTGGCAATGAATTGTCGGTAAGCAGCTTTGAGGATTTTCCTGAGAGTGCGCTGAGTGGATTTGTCCACATACCCGCAAAGATTGCAAAGTCTGGCTGCTTATTTACAGATTCCGTGAAATTAATAGATGAAATTTTAGAAAATGGCCGTCGTGATTGCGAGAGTATCGATTATCAATTGCGCATGTTGCGCAATATTTTGCCTGATTTGAAGCGTAAGCAACTGATTGATGAAGAAATGGCCCTGGTGAGGCGTCTTGAAAACCATCTGACGTGTATTCATTACAAACTCTCTGCTATTTACGAAGCTGATATCTCGTTTATGCAAAGAGTTTTGCAGCAGGCATACTACCAAAGACCATGGCAAAAAAAAGCGTCTAAACGTGAACGCTCACCGCAATCGGAGGTAATGCGCAAGAGTTCGCACATCGTTTCTGAAGAACAAATCAAAGTAGAGCGGCCACGTCAGAACGCTATCAAGAGTGGCATGAAGCATTTTGAATCCAAAAAATTTCTCGGGTTGAGCGAAAAATCTATGCCTTATATTTTCAATCGAACGGCAGTAGGAATTGGTTACGCTCGACTGAAAATATAATTTTTTTTCTATGGTTGCGGATAACAGTCTTCACGTGCCAAGCACTTTCATGGTATACCGGTAGAGCATACTTAGTCATGAAGCATCCTTGTAAGGGGTGAAGGAAATGAATGAGTGATACGTAGTATAACTATTAATTGTGTACTGTTTTTTATAATCGTTTCGTGTAGTGCAATTCGGTGTCAGCACTTACAAAAAATTGCTTTGGGTGCAAAAGCTGCTCAAAAAAAATATGGGCAATCGTACGTCAATTGGCAGTTTTATGAAAAATTATATCTATCGCCACAAAAGCTCCAAAATTCGATCACCTCTTTTTTACAGATTGCAGAAGACTCTCGCATAAAAAAGCGGCGATATTTGAGCAATTGCGTATACGATTTGGAAAAAAAAGAACGCGACGAGCAGTGGAAAAAAATAGAATCGCCAAAAATTGAAAGACAAATAAAGCAAGCGCGCGATGACTTTCAGCAGCAAAAAAAAACAGAAGCTGATGAGCGCAAAAAAGTCACTGATGATCCGGAGCAGATACGCGTAAAAAAGGAGCATATTGCATTAGTAGATACGCTCAAATCATATATGGATGCGCCCTGGTATCTCACCTGGACCGTTTATTGGCCGGCTATCTGCTGGTATACGATCCGTTGCCGGGCAAAACAAAAAGAGCAACGGATTTAAGTGCTTGTTTTTTTATCATGCATGTCGATAATAGCAGCTTTGGTAATTTTAAATGAAAGATGATGGCAGTCCCGCTCGCGCGCAGCATCCATATTTTTTACCATTGCATCCAGGCAACTTAAAAAAGTTGAGAAAAGATAAGATACATGAAACGGGCCCGGCCCTTTGAATTTGACGCGCGCCTGCACAAGGGATGAGGGAGTTGCCGGAAAAGTGCGGTCAGAAAAAAGCGGTTTTTTTTGTTGCACTTTTTTTTCTTCCTCTGTCTCGCTATAAAGCCCCTGCGGGTCACCCCGCTGAATAAAATCGTGCGTTGAATAAAATGAATACACTTTTTTAAAAATCGGATCATGTATATATGAAACGGTGCGTTGCTGTACCGGAACGGCAAGAAGCACCAGCCGGTCAATAGCCGTTTTGTTTTCTTGCGTGGCAATATTAAGCGCCACATTGCCTCCATGGCTATGAGTGATGAGAGTAATATGAGGCGGTACGCCGTATTTTTTTAGATACGCAGATTGTAATTGAGCTAGATCACCAGCTAATCGCTCAGCAGCTTTTTGGCGCTGCTCAAAACTGAGCTGCCCTGACCAGCAAAAAAAATGAAAATGTTCAAGCGGAAACTCGGTCGGATTCATTTTGGAGAGCTTATCAGCAATCAGCCACCGATATAGATAGTTTTCCGGTACTGTTGCCGCACTATGGAGCCCTTCATCTTGCCCTCGTATGGTTTTTGACAATTTATTGAACCAAAAATGAGTACCATGTACCCAGACGGTGACCCGCGGTACTGCCGGATAATCTGGCAGCGAGGACATCCCTTGCTGTTCGGGTATGGGCTGCTCCTTTGAGCAGGCGCCTAGTATCGTCAGTACGCAGATCGGGAAAGATAACCATAAGTGGCGGCTTGTCGAGCATCTGAGGGTGGTTGGCATGGGTATTTCCCATTTTGAGGTTAGCTGCTGAAGTAATGATGAGTATAACACGTTATCCCTTTGCTAGCACCTTTTGCATAAAGGCGATGGGCTAATGGCTCAATACTGGCAATTAAGAGCAAAAAAACTACTTTAATAAAAGTCCATAGAAAGCTTTGTGTGTGCTTCATGATCAAATCCCTACCGAGAAAAATAAAAGTTGGTTTGATGAAAAGAGACCGTTATGCCAAGTGACTCGCGGTAACTATGCGCCGCTGGCGCCAGGGGGCGGCAGGCAAGAAATAAAAAAGGGATGTGCAAGAAGTTTTTTTTAAAGGAGAGTTGCTAGCTGTTCCTTTCGCTAATCGAGATATGGTGTATGGCATGGCATGCCTCCTTTTTTAAGAGTAACCACCATTACTGTATGCCACTAGGGGCACAAAATGCAAGAGAACCGAATAGCTATTGCCAATACAAAAAAGCAGACTTTACCGCTTAATCAAGGTTATCATCATTTGATTTTGCAGCTGCAGGATTGGATGAGTCACTTTTTTTGATCGGAGAATCGCGTAAGATGCGAGAAGCTACAAAATGCCAAAATCTTTGAGCAAACGAGTTATCGTTCTTCTTACTAGTGCGCTGAGCCTGATATTCAGTTCTAACCATTTGTTGGAGCTCTGGCTCAAGGGTTTCATAAAATTTCTGAAATACTGCAAGCATCTTTTCAAGTGGTATTTTTGCTAATGCCGTGCTGATCAATAAAAAATGCTCGATAAAGAATTTTTTCTGGTGGATCATTTTTGAAACAGCATTGAGAAATGATACATCAAAAACTTCAATTTTGTGCTGATGGTGATAATCAATCACTGTATAAAAAGCAATTTTTTTTCCATCGCCGCTGAAGCAACTGTTAATTGATTGATAGCGCGAGTCATTTGATAATAAATAAGCGCCTCGATCGGGTGAGATGCCAACGCTTTTTGCTGAAATAGTGATATAAGGTTCTTTAAAGCTTGGATGATGTCGAACTCTATTTCCTTGTGCTATCAGCCATTGACTAGACAAAATGACGCTATCATTTTTGATCCTGCTATACAGCGTAAGAGTACCGTCTTTTTCGGCTAATTGGTCAAACAAGGTTGTTTGAAAATTTATTTGTTTTGATTGAAGAGAATATATTTTATCATAGTTCTTCGATTTATTGAATCGAATCAACTGTTGCCCATCCAGTGAAAAACAGAATTTTGGTATGATGCTTTCTTTTTTCATGTTGAACTCATCGAGTTCTTCTTTAACTGTTTTGTACCAATTAGAAGGAAAATCACTGAGCTCAGTTGTTTTATCAGTGATGAGATTGGTAAGTATTGGCGATACATTGTCATCAGTCGATGGCTTGGTGACGACTAATTGGTGGTCTTTGCTAAAAACTGAGTAATTGGCTGTGTCGCGAGCTTTTGGTTCGGTCAATGTAATATCTGTTGGCGCAGTCTGAACTGCCCACGGATGTGAATAAATGAGATTCTTGAAGGCCCCATGAGACTGTTTTGTAGATATTATAATATGTGGATGCTCGCCATCAGTAACCTTTAACGTTATTGCTTGCCTGTTTTTGAGTGCTGGTTTTATCTGACACTGTGCTTGCAAGCGGCCGTCGGCAGAAAATATCTTAATGCGGGTAGATAAAGATCCGTTTTTGTCCTCATTGACTACTATCAGAAATGTATTGTTAACGTTATCAAACGTTGCCGCATGTATTGTGCCATTCAGCTCTACTTGTCCGGTTAGAGGCTGCGTATTTCCCTCTTTTACGTGATAAAGAATAAAGCCGTCGCTTATTGATTGATAATCTGAATTGTAATGGCCCTTTTTTACTCTCATTATGCGAGATCCGTCTTTATTCATGATTACAAGATCGTTGCTATATCCGCGTTCGAAGGGAGTCTGATAAGTATCTATGACAGTAGGTTTTTTGAGTAGAGCATCAGCAATAGGTTGACTTGATACAAAAGCGCCCTTTGCTATTTCGTGGCTCAGATCTGGAGGCACCAGCCCAGGGGTATCACCGTTTGCGTTAGTTGTTATTGTTATCGGAAAAGGAGACTGGGCATATTCCTGCAAAAACTCAGAGCTTTCCAGCTGATTTACTGCTTGTTGGTATGCGGCGAATTCAACGTCGTTGTTTAATTCTAAGTATCTGCTGCTCATAAGTAATGAGAGGGAATCCCTGAAAGATAAATCCAGTCTTTTTAGGGTATTTATAGAACGACCTAAAGGTCCTACAAACGGCGTTACGATATTCCAGTCTTTTTTACTGAGATATGAAAGATCGATTTCGGGTTGGGTGACTATATCAGCTGATTCAGTTTTTTCGGTCACCAAGGGATTGAGCTTAGGGGTGTACAAATGCTTGAGGGTTTCCGAATGCCTAAGTAAGTTTTGCCATTCCTTTTTGGTAATATTAAGTGTTTCGTCGCGTAATCGTACACTGAGCGATAAATCGGCATTGCTATTTTGTTCAGTTTTCACAGCGCAGCATAATGGCAACGTAACAGATAAAAAAAGAGTGGTAATTATTGGATAGGAAGATGAATGCATTTTGTGTGTACCTTTAGATTATTGGTTAATCAAGGTCATTATCTGAATCTGATGATGGTGCTGCAGGGCTGCCAGTATCAATTGTTTTGGTTGTTAGTGCCGATTTTGGAGCCACCAATCTTGGAGCCAAAAACCTGAAAAAGCGGGTTATGAACGAATCGAAACGAGAGCTATCAATTGTTTTTTTTCTCTCTGATTTGTGCATGGATGCATAGGCCGTATCAACAATTCTTTGTAGCTCCGGTTCAAGCGTTTGATAAAAACTACGGAGAGCTTCATGCATTTTTAATATTGGCGTTTTTGATAAAGCAGCTGTGACAAGCAAAAGATGCTCAACAAAGAATTTCTTTTGACTGATCATTTTTGATATCGCGTTCAGAATCGAGACATCAGCAACGGTAATGGCGTGCCGAGGTTTTTTTTCTTCCATTTCCTCACTGTAGAAAACAATTTTTTTTCCGTCGCCACTAAAACTATAAGATTTCATATTAGGAATTTTTAATTTTGCCAAAATAGCGTCATTTCGGGGATCAAATTTAAAAACAGAAAATGGCGGCTCATCTTTTTGTTGAAACAACCATCCTCGCGATGGGGTAAGGCTCTCTTCTTTATCGTCTTGGGTCACAAGTTGATCGTAGAGCGAGTTTTCACCAAGAAGTTTTATGTTTTGTAGAGAATAAATTTCCCGATTTTTTGAACTTTTTTTAGGTATGAGGAGTTGCATATCAAGCGAAAAAGAAAATTTTCGTATATTTATTCCGGGATCCGAATTTTTTTCTGGGATAAAATTCCAGTCAGATGGGAAATTAGATAAATTTGTGACTTGTCCTGTAATGAGATTTGTTAAAATTCGTTTTTCTGGGTGATTGAGTGAGGGTCGAGTAGTAACCAGCTTAAAATCTTTGCTAAAGATCGGAAGCTCATTTCGATCTTTAGCCGCCATAGCTAGGGGAATAAGCTCTAAGGCGGGGTTAACTGACCATGGCGCAGTATAGATGTTGTATTTATCAGTGATCTTGGGATTGTTATTAGGATAGTAGCTGATAACAATGAGGTGTGATTCGTTTCCTTCTTGGGTGACATGTAATTCGTATCGGCCAGAGCTTTTGAGATTTGGGGTAATATCAAAATTCTTTTCCCATTTGCCGTCTTCAGAAAATATTGAAATTGCGGTGGTAGGGGTTATGTCTTTTTGTTTATCTTGAAGTGATTTATACTCATTTTTAATAACAAGAAACTTATTGTTCAAGGTATCAAATGTAGCCGAGAGTATTAAGCTATTGGGTTCATTCTTTGTATTGATTATATTATGAGTTAGATTGTACATAGTAAGGCTAGTAGATCCTATAGGACGATTTGCAATACGTTGTAACCATTCTAGCTGAGTTGCCATGACACAGGAGCCATCGTTGTTTACTACCAGAAGATTTCTATCATTATGAACTGTGTTATCAGGATTAGCTTCTATTAAACGCGTAGGCGGCGTGAAGAGTCCCTTAACAAATTCGCTTTGGTAAATAATTCCTTTTGCCGCATCCAGACTGATTCGTTGCGGTAAAAAATCTGAGACTGGTGAATCATCAGGAGCTGTTATCCTGAAAGGTGATTCTGCATACTGTGTCAAAAATCTTTGTGTGCTCATTTTTTCTACTAACGTTTTGTACGTTTCGAATGATACTTTGAGCTGCGTTGTCGAATTAAGATCCAAATATTCGTTAGCAACAAGAAGCGATATGAGCTCTTGAGCTGACATTGTTGCGATTTTTTTGCGAATTTCATCGTCATTTTTTGAAGCAAAGAGTGGTAATAGCTGCTCTGTTAATGTCCATTGGTTTTTCGTCAGCAAAGGGAGATTTATCTCTTGGGGGTTATCGCCGCTCTTTGCTTGGAGTGAAAAAGAAAATGAATCATTTATTGGGGCTGAGGCTATTTTGAGCTGTTCGAAAGTTTCTTTAGGAATGAGGATTTTTTCTTTGTTGCCCAAAGTTAGTTCGGTTTTACTTTGCGATTGAGTTGCTATCTCCATACCAAATAACGGTGACGCTATTTTCAATAGAATAAAAAGAAATATATTTTTTTTTGGCTTTTTATGCATGATTGTGTCTCTTAAACTCTTTTTTATCATAACTCATTCTTTTCAGATTGTATATTTGAGGTGACTGTTTTAAGCTCTTCAATCAGCTCCTGCGTTGAAAGTGGCGTCACTTCTAATCCCCAGTCGTATTCCCACTCTTTTTTATTGCGTGATTCAAAAAGGCGCGAAAATCGATTAATCCAATAGCCGTGATGATCGGCGCAATATTCGCTCAGATTTGCTGCATCGCCGCGTTGTGCGATTTTTGAAAGGAGAATTACGGGTAAATGGGCAAGGTGTATATCACGATTTTTGAATGTTGATTCGTGTGCTAAAAATTCAGTACAAAAAGTGGTGCTGAGTATCGGATTTTGCGGTGACGAAAGCCCACGGTGAATTCCTTGATAAAGCCAGTTGTACGGTAAATAAATATTGTAGGTCCCGATGATCGGATTCGGTATTTTTTGAGCAATTTTTTGGCGGATTAAGGTGCCGATGCGTGCTGCTTCGTTTTCAAGGGTACTGAAATAGGAGCTGCATAATTTGTTTTTTAAAAGATATCCGACGCGCTCATTCGTGCTTTTGAGTTCATACAGATTGAGATTTTCACGGCTTTTTGCAAAAAGATCCCAAGCGGTATCGGAAAAATCCATGGCCCCAAGATATTGCCCGGTTTGGCGCTGCGCATGATACATCTCAAAATCAAAAAAGACTCCTGCTAGCCGGATGCCATTACCGATCTGTTCCCATTCGCTCACAAATCGATCAAATACGGTAAAAAACTCTGGTTGCCAAAAACCGTCAACATCAAGCGGAGATGGAATATGATCGTACGCAAACCCATAGATATCGATTGCGTGGTTTTTCGGTTTTCGTTCAGCAAAATTGCTTGTCAGATCAGTGCCGACCAAAAAAGCAGGTAGGTGCCGAGTATTTATCTGGCACGCGTATGCTTTGGCAAATCGGTCTGTGGAGCTCAGAAATTGCTCTTTTTTTTCTTTCATGCGAGCGGCATCGGCCAAAAACCATTCCGGATTTAAATCGGCCCATATATGCGTGACCCCCGCATCTGCTAATGCAGTCACCGCTTCAGCTTCACGATTTTTAAACGAATCAAGCCCGGTCCAGGCGACGATAATTGGATCGGGATATTTTTCGTAGCGGGTGAGCGCTTGGGAGCAGTGCGAATCGTCATCCAGCGGTTGATTTACCGTGAGCTTGCCAAAGTGGTCTACGGTCGCTTTTTGTAAATTCTCAAACATTAATTTTTTAAGTTCTGTCGCGTGATCTGGATTGAGGGGCGTCAGGCAAAAAGGATCGCATACCGAGCCAATAAGTAGCGACGAGGCGCTGCAAATACAAAGCGTGGTGCCAGTCTCATGGTCGTGAAATGATTGGCAGATTGGCATGAGCGGTGCGAAAGGATCCTCGCTTAATTCATGGCGTATGGGCAAAAGTGTCGTCTGGTATGCGGTACTTTTTGAGCTGTCTGATTTAAAAAAATGCACGATTGCCTGATCGATTTGCGGTTTGAACTGAATTGCGGTACTTGGCGCCAAAAATTTTACGGCCAATTGCTGAAAAATCCCGACGCTGCCGACCGGGTTGGCTACGGCAGGCACCGCAAAGCAGATGAAGGTATTTTTTTGCTCACGAATTGCGCCAAGCAGATCATACAAATGATGCAGATACGGATTATCTATTTTTTTAAACTGCCCCAAATCGCGCAGTGTCGCCTGGAAAAAGCCGGTATCTAAAAAAATCAGAAAGCCATCAAATTGGGCGATATCTGCCGGGTCAAGTTCATAGGCATGCTTGAAGGTCGGTATAAAACCAAGGCGCGTAAGCATATTTATAGCCGGTCGATAGACCAATTCATCGTCGTTGGCAGTTTCGAGTATCAGGATATGCGGGTTGATTGGCTTATTGCTCGCGCAAAGGGGAGCCAGATACAGTAACGTACCACAATAAATAAGCCTATTGAGTCTCATAGAAAGGGATCCTCTTTTTGCAAAGCCCTGGAGACTTAATTACTCTACGGCATTTAAATTCAGATAAGCAATAAATTTTATGGGTTAGTGGAAGATTGCTTTTTTTGTTGATTAAGTAGGCGTTCGTTGATTTCAGTGGTGATTTTTATGGTGGCAAAACAGAATGGGTATAATTCTTTGTGATTTGCGGCTGACCAGCCTGACGGATCGCCGCATGCATTATGTACCCATTCTTTACTTGACTGCGGTAGGCGATCAATTTTCGGCATGAGTGCTGCCCACTTATCCATGGCAAAAAAAGATGAAGTTTGCAGTAAAAATAGCCCAAAAACGAGGCTCAATTTTTTCATTATTGGCGCGCCTGATTAAAGATTTTAAAAAGTTCGACGATGCCGCCCAGTAGGTGCCCAATATCGCAAGTAATGATTGCATGGAAAAAAGTCTGCGTCGAACGGTCATCTAATTCTTTAAGTTTTTGCTCATATTTTTCCGGAAACTGAAGATAGACAGCACGTTGAATAATCTGCAGATATTCAGATGCCGATGAGCGCAGCGATGGATTTTCAGGATCGACCAAATACTGATGAGCGAGGGTATCAAACGTTGCATGAAACTGCGCCGGTGTATAGGTGCGGTTTTCGTCCCATTCTTGGATAAATTTTTCAATTGTTTGATGTGCTATCGCCTCTTTCATCAAGTAGGTTGAAAAACGATGGCTCACTATACCGCCGATCAGTGCGGCTATCGGTGCACCAAAGAAAATGGTCGCATTTTGAGCCGGGAATTTAATATCGCCAACTTTTTTGGGAACAAAAGCGATTGAAGCAAGATACGCCAGTGAGCTGCTTGCTGACATGCCGGCAATGGTTGCTACTGAGCGCTGAAAGATAGGTATCCAGCGATCAAAATCTTTCGTCGGCTTAATAATAAAATGCTCCTCCATAAACTCCCATGGGCGGCCATTGAAAAGTTCTTTAAGCGGATTGATCGGCTTTGTGGGCTTGGTAAATGATGATGCTTGAGCGGCAAAGGCAACGGTAAGTAGCCATAAAAAGTTTAGTTTCACGGGGATGTTTCCTACAGTGTGTATTTGTATTAGTTTGCAATAACTATAAAGAATCAGCCAATCAGTGTCAAAAATACAAATGAATATACAGTTTGTGGTTATTTGGTACACTAAACATCATTGCCGGGCTGTTGCTTTTTATTTAAGTTCAATTTTTTAAACAAAGTTTTTTCCATGAAACAGCATAAAATATCGTTGTCGACCGCAATTTTACTTAATCTTAATATCATGATCGGTTCCGGGATTCTCATTGGTCCGGGCAGCATGGCCGGTATTGCCGGTAATGCCAGCTTTTTAGCGTGGCTGATGGTTGCGGCACTCTTTTTGCCGATCGTACTCGGTACGGTTGAATTGAGCCGTCGCTTTCCGGGCGCAGGGGGCTTTTACTTGTATGCGCGCCAGGGGCTTGGTCGGACGGCCGGATTTGTCAGTGGCTGGTTGTACCTGGTTGGGTATATGTTTGCCCTTTTAGTGGAATTCATGGCGCTACGCAAAACGCTCACCGTTATGATGGGTGCTAACTGGTTGACGCTGCATCCGTTTGCTTTTGATCTGGTGATTGTCGGTGTGACGACCGGGCTTAATCTGATGACCCTCAAGGCGTTGGGTAGAGTGCTCAATGCATTGACTATTACGAAGATGATTCCGCTGATTGCCGGTATTTTAGTATTGCCGTTTATTTTTAATTTTTCTTTCCCGATAACCGGCACTGAAATTGCGATGGTTCCGTACGCGATGCCGATGGCTATTTTTGGGTACTTTGGCTTTGAGTACTGCTGCAGTATCAGTCACTTAATTGAAGATAGTGAAAAAAATGCGCCGCGTGCGATCCTTATAGGGTTTATTTTAACGGCACTTATTTATACGCTTTTTAACTTCAGCGTTTTAAATATCATGGGTGTCAAAAACTTATCACAACTTGGTGCACCGGCTTTTGGTGATTTTGTTGCCTGGCCGATTCCACAAATTGCCGTACTTCTGAGCTTTTTGATTTCGATTGCTTCGGTATTGGCAATTTTTGCTGGGGCCAATGGTATGATGAACGGCAACTCTATTTTGGCGCATGCTATGGCTGAAGAAAAGCTGTTTCATTTCTCGCCAGCTCTTGCCCAATTAAGTAGGCATGGCAGACCATGGATAGCGACGCTTTTGCAAGCGATAGTTTCATTAATCTTGCTCAATTATATTACTGATATTGATTACGCATTTAGCTTGTGCAATCTCGGTATTTTTACATCGTTTATTTTGCCGTTTGTTTCACTTTTAGTGATCCAGCAGCGAAGCCGCAATTATGGAAAGATTCTTTTGACGGTTCTTGGACTTGTCGCCGTCATGAGTCTGGCGGTCTATAGCTTTATCAATTTTGGCGCGACGATGCAGGAGCGCATTATCAAGGCAATACCGCTTATGGTAGCAGTTGCTGCTGGCGGTCTTATTCTTTCAAAAGAGTACTAATTTTAACGTTTGAATTTGATGGGGTGCTATCTTTTACCGGTGGCACCTCTTTTCTTTCAAGCGGTAGTATTGAAAGATTTGGTTGCTTTTTCCAGGAAAAATCAAACGCAAAGGCTGAGCCTTGAGGAATTTCAAGCTCAACTTTTTTTGAGCCTTTGTAATATCCGTTTGCAAAATTATAGTGGTAAGAAACGTCTGCTTTATTATTTTTTATCTCTATTTTTTCAGCGGTCTCCGGTTTAATCTCTTTGCCATTAGCCGTTATTTTAAACTCTGGTGTGTGATCTCCTGACCAGTGACTATACGTAATCATCTCTTTAGTGAGGGCGTTTTTAAGGGTGATGGTACGCGATTGAGTGATCTCTGTTTTTTTTGCCGTATCAGTCGGAGCTTTTTCTTTGCCAGATGTCGTTGATTTTTGAGCTGCTGAATCTGGCGAGCTTGAGGGCAATTTTTTCTCTTTTTTTTCCGGCATCGGCTTGTATTTTGATGGGCGGTGAGGGGCTGGTTTTTTTAGCTCTTTCGTGACCGTATGCGATTGGGCGATTTCAGTTTTTTTTATCGTGGCGGCGGTTGGAATTGGATCAGTGCGGACCGCCTTATTTTGTTTTTTAGGTATCGTGTCAGGTGAGTTTTGTGGCTGTAGTTTTTCATTTTTTTCCTGCATTGGCCTATATTTTGATGGCCGGAGCTGCTGCAGTTGCTTTTTGGTAGGTTTTTTTGCTACGGGCACGACGGTTTTTGATTTTTCTAATGTTACCAATGATTGGCAGCTTGTGAGGGGGATAGTATCACTTTTTTTTTCATTTTTATTTGAGCACAGAGTAGAATATGAAAAAAAGATTATCAGACCGAACGTAAACCCTTTTCTATTCATAGTAATATTCCTTGGCGAGGCTAGCTTCGTTTTGCGGAATGTGAGCGCGGTGATGTTCCTTAATTTTGAATATCAGTATTGCGATGGCGGCAGGGGTCATGCCTGAAATAAGAGCTGCTTGCGCAATCGTGCGCGGTTTATATTTTGAAAGTTTTTCTTGAAGTTCTTTTGAAAGACCGGGTAAGGATTTAAAATCCATGCTTAATGGAATCTCAAGCTCCTGCATTTTTTCTGCCTTTTCCATTTCGCGTTGATCGCGTTTGAGGTAGGGCTCGTAGCGTATCTGGGCCCAGACGGCTAATGCTGCGCGATTATTAAGCTGATGATTGGTCAGTTCGTGGATGCGCGTAATATTGGTCTCATCGCGACCTAAGAGTTTTAAAAGGTCGTCGTTAGCACTTCCTTTTTTGAGGCGTGTGACGGATTGCTCAACCAACGCTTGCTCATCTTGGATCTGCTGATACAATTCTTGTGAGATAAGGCCAAGTTTGCGACTGGTATCAGCCAAACGATAAAAGACGTTGTCTTGACGTAAGGTTAATCGCCGCTCTGCGCGCGAAGTGAACATGCGGTACGGTTCATCGACACCGAGCGTCACCAGATCGTCAATCATGACGCCAATATACCCTTCCTGGCGGGACATGATATACGGATCTTTTCCATGGGTATACAAATGAGCATTAATACCGGCAATAATCCCTTGCCCTGCTGCTTCTTCGTAGCCGGTTGTCCCATTAATTTGGCCGGCAAGATACAGGCCCGGTATTTTTTTGACTTGCATCGTATGAGCAAGTTGATTGGGTAAGACAAAATCATATTCTACGGCATACCCTGGTCTAACAATAATGGCATTTTCAAAACCGACAATTGAGCGAATGTACTGCTTTTGTACATCAAG
>JAGVKP010000091.1 GCA_020050475.1 Candidatus Babeliales bacterium | reverse complement strand
ATTGAGCATGCAATTCTACATTTATTGTATGCGCGTTTTTATACTAAAGTGTTGCACGATTTGGGCTATTTATCTTTTGATGAGCCGTTTGCGCATCTTTTTAATCAAGGAATGGTCTGCAAATATTCTGAAAAATCAGGGCTGGTTGAAAAGATGTCTAAATCAAAGGGCAATGTCGTCAATCCGGATGAAATTGTAAATGAATACGGTTCTGATGCTTTGCGTATGTACATTCTTTTCATGGGCCCGCCGGAACTCGATTGCGAATGGCAGGATAGTGGACTTGAAGGAATTAAACGATTTTTACATCGTCTCTGGTCATATTTGACGGATGAGGCTACCTTGATCAAATCTGGCGATGAGCCATTGAGTACGCAAAAAAGATTTAATCACTTTTTAAAAGAGTATCAAGAGCGAATTGCGCATTATAAACCCAATACGGCGATTTCTGCTTGTATGGAATTTTTAAACGAAGCGATTGCGCAAAAAATGCAGCTCTCGCGCGCCACTATGGAAAAGTTTTTGGTGGCGCTTTCTGTACTGATACCGCATATGAGCAGTGAGCTTATGGAGCGCTTAGTTGGTAAGCCGCTTGATCAGGCATCATGGCCAACGTACGATGAGGTTTTAGCGCAGCCGGACGAGATTGAAATGGTGATTCAGATTAACGGGAAAATGCGCCAGCAGTTTAGCGTGATTCCTGGCACTGATAAAGAGGCAGTTGAGCAACAGGCGCGCATTATTGTAAGCAAATGGCTCGAGGGAAAAAAAGTGGTAAAGGTTATTTTTGTTCAAGATCGATTAATTAATTTTGTCATTGTTTAGTGAGAGGCGTTTTGTTATGGAACCGCTCAATAATGATCTGATAGAGCAGATTAAAATAGAAAGTGTTCGATTTTCTTTTTTGCTCAACGAAGTGCAAAAAGTGATCGTGGGTAATGAGCAGACGATTATGTTTGCCATGATAGCATTACTTTCAAATGGCCATATCCTTCTTGAGGGGGTGCCGGGTGTTGCAAAAACAACGCTTATCAAAACAATTACGCAGGCACTGGGGCTTCATTTCAAGCGTATACAATTTACGCCAGACCTTCTGCCATCTGATCTTATTGGTACATTGATTTATAATCCAAAGACGCACGAATTTGAAACCAAGTACGGCCCGATTTTTGCAAATCTTATCCTTGCCGATGAAATTAATAGAACGCCTGCCAAGGTACAAGCAGCGCTTTTGGAGGCAATGCAAGAGCGGCAAGTGACGATCGGTTCACATACGCATTCGCTTGAAAAACCTTTTTTGGTATTTGCTACGCAAAACCCTATAGAGCAAGAAGGTACGTATCGGTTGCCTGAAGCGCAGGTTGATCGCTTCATGTTTAAGCTTATGGTTGAATACCTTCCCATGTCGCAGGAAAAGCAGCTTATGCAGCGCTTGCATCATACGGTAGCTGTCAAACAGGTGCTTTCTAAAGATGATATTTTTAAGGCTCAGGAGCTGGTGAGCCACGTGTATGTCGATGATAAGGTAATGGATTATATCGTGGCGATTGTATTTGCGACGCGTAATCCATCGGCATTTAAGCTGCCGCAGATCAAGGCGTTTATTCAGTACGGTGTTTCTCCCCGAGCGACGCTCGGTCTTTATCAGGCTGCGCAGGCGCATGCTTTCTTGAAAAAAAGACATTTTGTAACGCCGGATGATATTAAAGCAGTTGCTCATCCTTTGTTGCGTCACCGTCTTTCACTGACGTATGAAGCGGAAGCTGATGGCATTAAACCGGATGAGATTATTACGACCATTTTGCATACGGTGCCGACACCATAGTGATTTTGTTAAAATCGAAGAATTGATCGGAGATTGCGCTTGACAAAGTTGCAACCCGAGGGTTATTGTGTGAAAGAAGTTCTTTCAAAGGGACGCAATGAAACAGCCATGGTGGTTAATAAATACGCTCCTTTTATTTTTTTTGTGTGTGCTCGTTATTTTTATGATGGTGGGCCGCGCACGAATTCCTACGCGTATTTCTATTGAACCTGTTCAAGAGATCAAACCACCAAAGCGCGAGATGGTCAAGATTGACCTTGCAAAAATTTATTCTAACGATCTTTTTGATACGTATCAAATGCCGGTGACTCCTTTGGAGCCTGAAAAAGTTGATGCGCTCGTGCGACCAATGCCCGCACCGCCTACGTTTAAAAAAGCTGTTTTGCCGCCATCACCACCGCCGCGATTTTTAGAACCGTTGTCTATTAACCTGAAAGGTGTCGTTGTCGGTACCGATGAGCGACTTGATGTGGCGATTATTGAAGATAGTCGAGAAAAAAGATCGAAAAATTATCGTGTTGGCGATAAAATTGATGATGCGCAACTGATTAAGATATACAAAAATAAAATTATTTTGATTCGTTCAAATGGTCAGCAAGAGACGCTGTATGTAAGTCAATACGATGCTGAGCTTGAAGAGCTGATGTCGCCGCGTGGTGATTGGTCTACAGTTATTCAAAAAATTGGCGACCGTGTATTCAAGGTTGATCCAGATCTTTTTGCCGAGCGGGTTCATAATCTGGCGCAGTTTATTGATCTTTTAAATATTACGACGGTGTATCAGCAGGGCGCGAGTATTGGCTGCCGTATAGGTAAGATGCAAGCAACTTCTCCTGGTATGATGCTTGGATTAATGCCGGGTGATATCATTTATGATATTAATGGTATTGGTACAACGACCGTGAGCAATCGTCTTGCCATTTATCAGCAGATAATCAGCTTGGGCGTCGGTGGTGTGGTGACGGTAAAATTGCTGCGCCGCTCAGTTCCTTTGACGATCACCTATCATCTGGCAAAATTAAATCAAAAAAATGATCAGAAAAATAATGATGATTACGTACCGCTTATAAATCAGGATGCCGCATTGCAAGCAGCTGGAAAAAAAGATGAGCGAGTGACGGTTGTCGATGCACCACCGCGCGATGTGGTGCAGGCGCAGCGTATTGCTGTCAGGGAGCAGCAGGGTAAGTATGGGCAAACATTTGATGAGTTTAAGAGAAATGACAAACGCATGATGGTTTCTCAAAGGCCATTGCGTTCGATGAAAAATCAATTGTCGAATGGGTTTGAGTCGCAGGGGCATGGGTAAATTATGATTTACATACTGATTATTATTCTTATTTTTTTTACCAATCAACCGCTTTATCTTGCTGCTCAAGAAGTTGAAAAAGCAACTAGTGCGCCGCAAGCGCAGCGCGCGACAAATGTGCAACCGACAAAAGATGCGATTGGCCAAAACATTGTGGAAAAACCACGTGAATCGACGCCGCAGCCACGCGAACCTTTTGCTGGACCAGAGGTTGAAAAGCACGAATCTGATACGCGCTATCGCAAGACATGCTTGATTCCGGCTGGCCGTGAAGGCCAACCTGAAAAGCTTGTGATTGGCGAAGATGAAGAGGAAGAGGTAGCAATTATTGGGTCTGCGGTACGACCATCGACGGCTACTGATGATCCTGCAGATGCGATCGAAATTAATTTTGATAATGCCGATCTTGAAAACGTACTCAAATGGGTTTCAGATATTTTTAAAATTAATTTTTTGACTGACGATGCAATCACGCCGCCGCCGCAAAATGCGAAGATTGTTACCGGTAATAAAATTACGTTCAAAACACAAAAGCCGCTGACTAAAAAACAGGTCTGGGATCTCTTTTTAACCTTCATGGATCTTTTTGGGATGACGGTAACTAAAAGTAGTTCAACGCTTTATCGTGTCGTTAATACTGATCCAAAAGCAGCGCGCTCAGCTGCTCGCTCACCTTTAAATGCATTTATCAATGTCCACTGGTCCTGCTT
>JAGVKP010000107.1 GCA_020050475.1 Candidatus Babeliales bacterium | reverse complement strand
TCGACCGGAATTCCTTCTCGTTCCATTTCGGTCAAAATTGGCACGAGCGGTAACTCGATCTCATGGTAAAGGGTGCTCATTTCGGTTCGTTGTAACTCTTTTTGCAAAATCGGTGTGAGTTGCAGAGTTTGGTGAGCATCGGCAGCGCCGTATTCGGTAGCCAGCTCAAGCGGCACATGGGTAAAATTTGGATATTTATTGGCGGTAACTACTTGGGCATACGAAAGCATCTGCTCATTCAGATACTGTTGCGTCAGATGTTTTAGACCGATTCGTTGCCCATCTTGATTGACCAAGTGCGCGGCAATAATCGTATCAAACACCAGGCCACGGACTTTAATGCCCGCCTGCCAAAAAACCAACAGGTCAAATTTAGCATGATGCATAATTTTCTTGATCGTTTCATCTTCCAAAAGTGGTTTCATTATCGCGCAGATGGTATCAAATGAAAGTTGCCGCTCAGCGGTTTGATGGCCAAACGGAATATAGTATGCGGTCCCTTTTTCAAGGCAGATGGAAAACCCGCACATCGCGCCACGAAGCGGCAGCATACCGGAACCTTCCGTATCAATCGCGATAAGGCGCTTTTTTTTGATCTCAAGAGCGAGTTTTTCAAGATCTTCAGCAGTGCTGATGCAGATAAATTGATAGCCGCTTGCAGCTGATAAGAGTGGTGCTGCTTGTGCTGCAGTGCCAGTTTGAGTTTCGATTTGCTTAATGAGTGTTTTAAAATTGAGCTCTTGAAAGAAGGGAAGTGCGCGAGCCCAATCACTGCTTTCAAATTTCCACGCGTTAAGTGAGGTATTCAACGGCACGTAATGCAACCTAAAAAGTTTTTCGGATAAAAAAGCATCACTTTTGTTTTCCAAAAGTAACTGTTTGGTTCGTTCTTTTTTTATCTTCTCGATATTTTGATAGAGATTTTCGAGTGAATCAAACTGCTGAACCAAATCGGTCGCGCCCTTCGGGCCAATTCCCTTGACGCCTGGAATGTTATCAGAGCTATCGCCGACCAGTGCAAAATAAAAGGGCAGTTTGTCGACGGGGAATCCCATTTTTTGTTCAAAAGCGGTCTTATTGATTACGGTATCTTTAAACGGATCGAAAATGACCGTGCTTTCATTGAGTGTTTGCCCCATATCTTTGTCTGAGGTAATGAGCACGATCTGCGCCCTGTCTTTGAGTTCCTGCGCAATTGAGTACATAAGATCATCAGCCTCGATGCCGATTTGCTGGCATTGCGCGAGATTAATCATGCGTGCGAATTCTTGAATGAGCTCTTTTTGCACTGAAAGATCGCTGGGCGCTTCTTGGCGTGTCGCTTTATACTCAGCATACTGCTCATGGCGGATTGTCTTACCGCGGCTATCCCAGACCAGCCCCAAATAGTGCGGCTTGAAATCATCAATCACTTTTTTAAGCATCCGGGAAAATCCAAAGACCGCTTGAACCGGTACCCCTTTGGGGCAATGCAGTGGTTTTAAACTGTAATAAGCGCGATATAAAAATGACGAGCCATCAATCAGAAAAACGGTTTTTTGCGGATCAAATTGCATGCGAGCGCTATCCTTTTTTGCACGGCTGCTAGATGGTTTATTGTCGAGTGTAGCAACGGTGCCAGTTTTTGCCTAGCAACCGGTTGGCAGGGATCTTTGGCGCCAGATCATCAAAATCACTGCACCGCTTAAAAGAGCCGCAAAAAAGCACCAAACTGATACTGTTGCATGCTGATAGAAAGGGTGCGCAATAATATACGAAAGTGCCAGAGCAATTCCAATGACGCGTGCCAAGCGATTGCGTACTTCAAAAAATGGTACGATTGTTGCAACTACGTACGTTACTGAAAAGACTAAACCGTGCCATGAGGAGTAATCAAGCTGATACATAATATGATGGCAATCGACCTGAATGCCGAATGGCGTACGAGCAAGAAAGATCCCGAGGCCGATACTCGTGATCAATCCAGTAATGATGAGCAGCAATGAGCCAGGATGCCATCCGCGGCGGTAAAAGAGATTGAGGCTGAGCGGAATCAGTGTCGGCCAGATACCAAAAGCGATTACTAAAAAAAGCGTTGCCGCTGCATGGGCAATCCATGATTGCTGATTGGGGTTCCAGCTGAGCCATATAATTCCTTCACACAGTTGCTGCACGGCAAAAAAAGCGGGAATCGAGGCTAAAAAGCGCTGACGAGGGACGTTGACCATGCGCTGAGCGACAAATCCTAAAAATCCAAGAATTGAGGCAGCGGTAAAGCTTGCTGAAGCGGAAAAGCACATAAGAGTCCTTTTTTTTAATTGCTGTTGCTGATACGTTTAATACATACACGAATGTCTCAAAAAAAAGCTATTGCTATCGTCAATGATTGGAAAAACGAGTGATACAGATTAAAAATGGCCAACTGCAAGTCGGTCAGCGGATGTTATTTGACGATCTTACGCTTGCTCTGCAGGCTGATGCAAAGGTTGGGCTTGTTGGCCGCAATGGTGCCGGCAAGTCAACGCTACTTAAAATAATTGCGGGTCATCAGCAGTTAACTGAGGGTACTCTCCAGCTTGATAAAAAAAAGAAGATTGCCTATATGCCGCAGGAGGTGGTAATTAGTTCACCGCGGACGGTCTTTGAGGAAGTATGCAGCGTTTTTCAGTCATTTTTGGATCAAGAAACGCGCATGCATGAGCTTGAAAAACAGCTTGAAGCAGGGCATGAACAGGCGGCGGAAGCGGTTGAAGAGTATG
>JAGVKP010000053.1 GCA_020050475.1 Candidatus Babeliales bacterium | reverse complement strand
GCATAGCGCTTGCGTGTACTACCTACAATGTGAATACATTGCAGCTCTTTAGCTCCCGAGTTATCAGCAACTTCAAGATACGTTTGTTTTTGAATCATGGCTTAAACCTCGTCCTGCTTATGCTTCTGATTTAACGACGCGCGCTAAATACATATATTTTGTTTTTGATGCGGGACGACCTTCATAAAATTCAACAATGTCCCCGACGCTCGCTTGCTCGCTTTCGTCATGCACCTTGTATTTCTTAATAGTTCTCATTACCTTGTGGACACGCGCATCACTATACGTACGCTCATGCTCGACAACAATGGTCTTATCCATGCCGTCAGAAACAACGACACCGCGGTAGAGAGTTTTTTTAGTCTTTTTTTCTGAGCTAATCATATCTTGCCTTTTGAATCATAAATCTGTTGAGCAACTTTTTGCCGCAAGAAAGTCAATGACTGCGCAATCGCTCTGCGAAGTTTTTTGAACTGCGACGGATCTTTGACAGGATTCGTTGCTGCACCCAAACGCAAGCTAAACAACTCACCACGTGCTTTTTCAAGCTGCTGAACTATCTCTTCTATTGTCATACCGTTAAAATCAATCTTATTCTTGGACATGAGCATCTGCTTTCTTTACAAATTGCGTTTTCATCGGAAGCTTGTAAGAAGCGAGGCGAAACAACTCTTTAGCTTCGTGCTCTTCAAGACCTTGAATTTCAAACATAATGCGCCCACGTTTGACAGCGGCAACCCAAAACTCTGGATTTCCCTTACCTTTACCCATTCGAGTTTCAGCAGGCTTTTTGGTAACCGGCTTGTCGGGAAAGACGCGTAGGAAGACACGGCCCTCTTTTTTAAGACCGCGCGAAATCGTAATACGCACCGCTTCAATTTGTTGAGCGGTTAAGCGAGCAGCTTCGATTGCACGCAGACCATATTCCCCAAACTCAAGCTCACGCGCTCCTTTGGAACGACCTTTGAGTCTTCCTTTTTGCACTTTTCTATATTTAGTTTTTTTTGGCATCAGCATACGTAATCTTTCACGCTATCTATTGTTGAACATCACCCTTGCAGATCCAGACTTTGACACCAATCATACCGTAAGTAGTCAATGCCTCAGCGTAGCCGTAATCGATCTCTGAACGGAGAGTGTGTAATGGCAACTGTCCAAAACGCTCCCACTCTTCACGCGCAATTTCTGCACCTGCAAGACGTCCTGAACAACGGATCTTAACACCCTTTGCTCCAGCACGCATAGCTGATGCTACTGCTTTTTTCATCAACGATTTGTAACTGGCGCGCTTAACTAACTGCGCAGCAATATTTTTTGCAACAATAGTTGCGTCAAGCTCAGGCTTAGAAACTTCCTGAACGGATATCTCGACGTTTGTTTTTTTCAACAACGAAGCCACATCTCGCTTAAGCGCCTCTATTCCCTGCCCACCTTTACCGATGACAACACCAGGACGGCCTGAATGAACAACAACCTTAAGATTGTCGCCAGCCTTTTCAATCTCAACACGCGCAACATCGGCACCTTCTAGGTGCTGATTGATAAATTTACGCAACGTAATATCTTCGATTAACTGCTTACCGTAAGAGTCTCGCGCAAACCAACGCGCATCCCAATCACGATAAACACCTATTCTAAATCCTTTAGGATTAACTTTTTGACCCACACTATACCTCTTTATCGTTCATGTGTTCTAAAGTGACACTCAAATGAGACATACGCTTGCGCTGAATATTCGCCCTACCCATTGCACCTGGCTTGAAATAGCGGAATATAGGACCCTCATCCACACGCAGATCTTTAATGACAAGCATACCTGCAGCAAGATCATTTCTGTCTTTAGCGTTAGCTATCGCTGACGCCAGAACCTTGTACAGGGGTACCGATCGGCGCGATTTGAACGTTTGAAGTACGTGTAATGCATATTCAGCATTTTTTCCGCGAATCACATCTGCTAAAGGACGTAATTTATAGGGGGAATAACGTACAAATTTAGCTTTAGCACTAAATTGCATTTTTTTCCTTGCGTTGACAATATCTACTATTTTTTAGTAAACATCAAATTGTATTATTTACCTTACTTTACTTTAATTACGACTCCGGAGCAACCCCTGCCTTGCGCTGACCACTGTGAACTCTAAAGGTTCTGGTAGGTGAAAATTCACCCAAATAATGGCCAACCATATTTTCGGTAACAAAAACGGGAGTAAATTTTTTCCCATTGTGCACAGCGATTGTTAACCCAACAAAATCCGGAATTACCATGCTTCTACGAGACCACGTTTTGATCACTTCACGTTTACCTGAAGCTTTAGCCTGCTGAACTTTTTTGATCAGAGACTCATCAACAAACGGGCCTTTTTTTATAGATCTTGCCATGTAGATTCCCTATACACTATTTACGTCTTTTAATAATTAATGGATTCTTTCTACGTCTTGTTCTGGTACCTTTGCAACCCTTACCCCACGGCGTAGATGGATGAGAACCAGACTTAGAACGACCTTCACCACCACCATGTGGGTGATCGACTGGGTTCATCGCCATACCACGAACAGAAGGACGAATACCAAGATGACGCGATCTGCCGGCTTTACCAATAATAATGTTTTTAAATTCAGCATTACCGAGGGTACCAACTGTCGCCCAACACTCAAGGTTAACCATACGGATTTCACCCGACGGCATTTTAAGTGTTGCGTTGTTTTCATCCTTAGCCAAAATCTGAGCACCTAATCCAGCACTACGTACCATTTTACCACCAGAACCAGGCTTGATCTCGATATTATGAATAACAAAACCAACTGGGATAGACTTCAGTGGCAATGCATTACCCACTTTTGGATCAACTTCTGATCCGGCAATGACGGTATGTCCAACACCCAATCCATCAGGCAACAACATGTAGGTTTTTAGGCCGTTGGCATAAATTACAAGCCCAATACGAACGTTACGGTTTGGATCATACTCAACAGACGTCACTCGACCTTCAACATCGCGACACGCGCGCATAAAGTCAATCATACGGTACTTACGATGAGCTCCACCACCTTTATGTCGGCAGGTAATCCGTCCGTACGCATTGCGTCCGCCATGTTTGCGCAGACCTTTGACGAGCGATTTTTCAGGACTTTTCTTCGTTATGTCATCAGAGGTTAAAAAACTCTGAAAACGTAGGGACGAATTTCTCGGTTTTCTTGTTATAATTGCCATTGTATTCCTTTACCCTTGCTGCGCCGGCATCTGCTCAGGCGCTAATTGGGCCCCAACTTCAGCCGCGCCAAGTGAATACCCAGGCTTAAGCGTAACTATGGCACGCTTTGTAAGTTTACCCTGTGTTTTGATGCGCTTGAATGAGCGAATTTTGCCCTTACGCACAACAATGCGTACCGTTTCAACTTCAACATTAAACAATTTCTTCAAAGCCTGCTTTACGAGCGGCTTATTTGCTTGCGGATGCACCTCAAGAACAACTTTTTGGTGTTTTTGCATAAGCTCTGAAGACTTACTGCTCACCACTGGTCGGCGAATAATATCGTAAACTGTTAGTTCCATGTGGTCACCATTTTTTTGAACGAATCAAGATCTTTTTTGAGCACAACCCACTGCTCTGCGTGAGCAATATCATAGGCATTTGCTTCATCAAAAAAGACAATATTAACATGTGGTATATTCACAAACGATGCATAATGTAAAACATCTGATTGATCAAGAAAGAGTGTTACTTTTCTCTCACCCAGACCTGCATCGGCTAATGCTTTGAATGCATCGGATGTCTTGGGCACAGCACTCGTTAACTGCCAGTCAACATACCCGATTTTTTCTCTTTCAAGATAATCCCAGAACAGCGAATTCAAGACACCACGCTTGGTAGACTTTGATATCTTCAGCGTTCTGACGCGCGGTTGCGGTCCAAAAATAACACCACCGCCTACCCATAAAGGAGAACGAGCCGATCCGGCACGAGCTCTTCCGGTACCTTTTTGCTTCCAAGGTTTTTTGTTCGAATAACTTACGTCTGAACGACCCTTGCAGCCAACAGTCCCTTGGCGCCAGTTTTGCAGAAGCGCTCTGATGTAGACAGCAAATGCAGTCTTATCAATCGTTCGTTCCGGCACTGCAGCAAACTCTTCAGAGCGAAAGTGCGTAAATGCGCTATTATTAGTCGCCTGCATTTTTTTTGTTTTTTGAGCACACATAAGCTACCTACACTTTCTGCACAAATACCAATGAACCAGCGGCACCAGGCACGGACCCTTTGACCAGTGCAATTTGGGCCTCAGGTTCAACTTTAACAACTTCCAGATGTCTCATAACACGGTGATCTCCACCCATCTGCCCTGGAAGTTTTTTACCTTTGATAACGCGACCCTGCGAGCGCATGAAGCCCATAGATCCTGGCCAACGACCAAAACGCGGTCCATGACTTGCTGATCCGCCTCGAAAATCATGACGCTTTACAACACCTTGAAATCCACGTCCCTTGGTGGTTCCAAGCACGTCAACCTTTTGTCCAACTTCAAGCACAGCAGCACCGTTAAAACGCTCACCAACTTGATATGAAACTTGTGCGTCACTGATCCCAATTTCTCGACAATATCTAAAGTAATTATTTTTCTTTTTTAACCAGAGTTCTTCAAACGGTTTACCAGCGTACTTTTTACGCAAGCAACCAACTTGAACCGCATCGTAACCATCACGCTCTTTTGTTTTTACTTGCGTAATGACCCAATCATTAAGATCAATTACCGTTACGGGTACAACGGCATTTTTCTCAGCAGAGAAAATCTGAGTCATGCCTATTTTAGTTCCCCAAACACCATTCGACATTCAAAAACCTTTCAGTCGCTAACAAATTTCTACGTCAACCCCAGAGGAGATACTCAATTTCATCAGCGCACTCATGGTTTCTTCAGAAGGAGAAACGATGTCTACGATTCGCTTATGCGTAGTAAGCTCGAACTGCTCACGAGACTTCTTGTCGATATGCGGAGAACGCAATACGGTAAAACAACGTCGCTTGTTTGGCAACGGAACAGGGCCCACAACTTGTGAGCCTGTTCGTTTTGCCGTCAAAACAATCTGTTTTACTGCTTTATCAAGGAGCTGATGATCGTACGATTTGAGCGCCAATCTAATTTTTTGTTTTTTCATGACAAACCTTATTCGTACGTTCTTACTTGGTAATTTCGGTAACAACACCTGATCCAACAGTGCGCCCGCCTTCACGAATCGCAAAGCGAAGATCTTTTTCCATTGCAATCGGCGCAATGAGGTCAACGGTCAATTCGACATCGTCACCTGGCATCACCATCTCACGACCTGCTGGCAAGGTTACTACACCAGTCACGTCAGTTGTTCTGAAATAGAACTGTGGGCGATAGCCATTGAAGAATGGGCTATGACGACCACCTTCTTCTTTGGTCAAGATGTAAACTTGGCATTTGAATTTTTGGTGCGGCATAACTGATCCAGGTTTTGAAAGGACCATGCCGCGCTCAATTTCTTCTTTTTTTGTACCACGCAAAAGAAGTCCAACGTTATCCCCAGCTTGACCATCTTTGAGTTCTTTGCGGAACATTTCAACACCGGTAACAATCGTTTTTTGCGTTGTTCCGAATCCGACAAGCTCAACTTCTTCACCAACTTTGATACGACCGCGCTCAATACGACCAGTTGCAACCGTACCGCGACCAGCGATAGAGAAAACACCTTCAACCGGCATCAGGAACGGACGATCGATTTCGCGCGTCGGCTCAGGTATATAAGTATCAACCGCGTCAAGCAATTTTTGAATTGCTTGATAACCAAGCTCACCTTTATCAGCAGCTAATGCTTTGGTTGCAGATCCACGAATAACGGGAACTTTGTCTCCTGGAAAACCGTATTTGCTGATAAGATCACGAACTTCTTCTTCGACCATATCAACCATGTCTTTGTCATCAACCATGTCGCATTTATTGAGGAATACAACAAGCGCAGGGACGCCAACGTTTTTAGCAAGAAGAATGTGCTCACGCGTTTGAGGCATTGCGCCATCAGCAGCAGAAACTACAAGAATAGCGCCATCCATTTGCGCTGCTCCGGTAATCATGTTCTTTACATAGTCAGCGTGACCTGGGCAGTCAACGTGCGCATAGTGACGCTTATCAGTTTCATACTCAACGTGCGAAGCCGCAATAGTAATACCACGCTCGCGCTCTTCTGGCGATTTATCGATTTGGTCATACGCGGTAAAATTAGCGAGCCCTTTTTCAGCCAAATATTTGGTGATAGCTGCGGTAAGGCTTGTTTTACCATGGTCAACGTGGCCAATAGTTCCGACGTTTACGTGCGGTTTTTTTCTTTCATATACTTTTGACATATAAAGTCTCCCAAGACTTGGTATGAATTAGTGTATCGTTACTTATTTTTTTGCGTCATCGCTGATTCAATGTGCTTAGGCACCTCACGGTAAGCCTCAAACTCCATTGAGTAGCTCGCTCTTCCTTTGGTCATGGATCGAAGCGAGGTTGCATAACCAAGCATCTCAGCAAGGGGCACTTCAGCATTTATTACCTGGCTGCCACCCTTGCCATCCATTCCTAAAATTCGCCCTCTACGCGCATTCAAATCGCCCATTACATCACCCATATAATCTTCAGGCGTCTCAACTTCAACCTTCATTATAGGTTCAAGCAGTACTGGAGAGGCCTGATTCATACCGTTTTTGAATGCCATCGAGCCGGCTATTTTGAACGCCATTTCTGACGAGTCAACGTCGTGATAAGAACCGTCATACAACGATGCTTTCAAATCAACAACAGGAAACCCGCCCAAAACACCGGACGTTAGTGCTTCTTCTATCCCTTTTTCAACCCCTGGAATAAACTCTTTCGGTATTGATCCACCGACGATATTATCCTCAAAAATGAACCCTTTGCCACGCTCAAGCGGCTCAAGCTTAATCCATACGTGCCCGTATTGACCACGACCACCCGATTGCTTGATATATTTACCTTCTGAGTCAACCCCTTTTTGGATCGTTTCTTTATAGGCTACTTGCAATTTACCTTGAGCTACCTCAACTTTGTGCTCACGCTTTAGACGATCGACAATAATCTCAAGATGCAATTCACCCATACCAGAGATAACCGTTTGACCGGTTTCCTGATTATATGAAAATCTAAAAGAAGGATCTTCTTGCATCATTTTACGCAAGGCTATTACCATCTTTTCGTAGTCACCCTTATTTTTTGGCTCAATTGAGCTATCAATAACCGGCGCAGGCACATCAATCGCTTCAAGCAATATTGGACGCGTTTCGCTGCAGAGCGTATGCCCCGTAACCGCATCTCTAATGCCTACTACTGCTGCAATATCTCCTGCTCTTACTACATCAATTTCTTCGCGCTTATTGGCATGCATTTTTACCAATCGACTTACGCGCTCTTTAGTGCCAGTTGAGGAATTATAGACGTATGACCCTGAGCGTAATTCACCTGAATAGACACGTATAAAGGTCAAGACACCTACAAACGGATCCGTCATAATCTTAAACACAAGCGCCGCCAAAGGTTCAGATGAATCTGCCTTGCGCTCTTCTTCTTTTTGCGTACCGGGAACGATCCCCATAACCGGTGGAACGTCAAGTGGCGATGGTAAATAATCTGTCACGGCGTCAAGAACAAGCTGCACCCCTTTATTTTTAAAAGCAGTACCGCAATAAGCAAGCGCAATTCCTTGCGTAACTACGCCCTTGCGCAATGCCGCTTTTACTTCAGGAATAGTCACCTCTTGGCCATTTAAATATTTTTCAGCTAAAGCATCATCAAAATCACATGCTTTTTCGACCAGCTGCGTTCTTAATTTTTCCATCTGCTCATGATGCTCGGCAGGAACGTCTTGCCAGTCAACAGTAAGACCGCTATCATCCTGATTGAACGTGGCCATCTTGCGAGTAAGCAGGTCAATGATGGCGCTGAAATTTTCTGAGTACCCAACCTGCATTTGAGCTGGAACCGCATTTACGTGTAATTTTTGGTTGATATCATTAACAACGCGCAAAAAGTCGGCACCAACACGATCAAGCTTATTGACAAAAATAATACGCGGAACCTTATAGCGCTTCGCTTGGCGCCACACCGTTTCTGATTGCGGCTGCACACCAGCAACACCACAAAAAACACCTACCATCCCATCAAGAACGCGCAGCGAACGGCCTACTTCAATCGTAAAGTCGACGTGACCTGGCGTATCAATGATGTTGATATTGTAACCTTTCCATGCGCAGGATGTCGCAGCAGAAGTAATCGTGATACCGCGCTCACGCTCTTGCTCCATCCAATCCATAACGGTATCACCCTCATGGACCTCGCCCAGCTTATGCGTAACGCCAGTATAAAAAAGAATACGCTCCGTAACAGTCGTCTTGCCCGCATCGATGTGGGCAGCTATACCAATATTTCTAAACTTTTGTAGATCTTTTTCTTTGCTCATCAGCAGCCCTTAATTACCATGCATAGTGAGAGAAGGCACGGTTGGCTTCTGCCATTTTGTGCATATCAAGCTTTTTCTTAACCGCATCGCCACGCCCTTCAGAAGCATCAAAAAGCTCGTGACCAAGTCGAGAACCCATTGTTTTATCAGAGCGCTTTTTAGCCGCATCAAGCAACCAACGCATAGCTAATGATTGACGACGCTTTGGACGAACTTCCATTGGAATTTGATAGACGCTACCCCCAACACGACGCGGACGTACTTCAACGGCTGGATAAATCTGATCAAAAGCTCTATAGAAAATCTCGAGGCCTTTTTCGCGGTTGTTACCTACTTTTTTGGTCAAGATCTCAATCGCATCGTAAACAATTTTACGCGCAACCCCCTTTTTCCCACGCCACATAACAACATTAATGAACTTCTGGACCAAGTCGGACCCATATCGCTCATCAACGCCAATATTTCGGGTAAAACTTTCTTCTTTTTTACGTCTTGCCATAATTTAAATCCTTAGAATTACAACCTACTTAGGACGCTTTGCACCATAGAGCGAACGGCCCTGTTTTCTATTTTCAACACCAGCAGCATCAAGCGCACCACGAACAATGTGGTATTTGACACCTGGAAGATCTTTTACTCGTCCTCCGCGAACCAAAACGACTGAGTGCTCTTGGAGATTGTGCCCTTCACCGGGTATATACGCACTCACTTCTATACCAGTTGAAAGCTTCACACGAGCAACTTTACGCAACGCTGAGTTTGGTTTTTTTGGCGTCGTAGTAAAGACACGGGTGCAGACGCCACGCGCTTGTGGCGCACCTTTGAGTGCAGAGCTTTTAGACTTGTAGACCGTTTTTGTGCGTCCAAAACGGGTCAGTTGATTTTTTGTAGGCATACAAACATCCTAAAATTATAACCGTTAAATTCTGAAATTTTGCGATTCTCGATTCTCAAACGATATGCTTGGCGCGCTGGTTTAGTGCTTACACTGGTTTTGAAACATGTCAGAATCCCTAACAGTTTAACCTTTCTCAGCTTTTTTTCAAGTGGAATTGTTGTGCCAAAAACGGTTTTACTCGTAGACTCACTAGCCGTTTCGTGTTACCGTTTATGAGAAATTATAGAGCTATAATATACTTCAAAAAAAACGACCTAGAAATCGAAGGAGTTTTCATGCTTGGCACTTTGATCCAACAGCTCGTCGCCCTCAGCCAAAGCGCATTTTTTATTGCAGTTGGAATTATCGGAATAGGTTTTCTGATAGGATTTCATGAACTAGGGCATTTTATTTTTTGTAAACTTTTTGGCATAAAGACTCCTTCATTTTCCATCGGCATGGGGCCAAAGCTTTTCAGTAGAAAGATTGGCGAAACTGAGTTTGTTCTGGCCGCTATCCCCCTGGGTGGCTATGTCGAGATCGCTGGAGCAGCAGAAGTGGGCCAAGGCGACCAAAAAGAGGCCTCCAGCACAGAATCGGACTCATTTGCCAGCAAGCCCTATTATCAAAAAATGCTCGTAATGGCTGGCGGTGTTCTTTTTAATCTTATTTTCGCTTATGTTGCGCTTTCGGTTCTTTATTACGTTGGCATGCCTAAATCAGCTCTTCTCTATCCCTCAAACGCCTCGCGAACTATCTCAACGGTAGAAGAAAATTCACCGGCTGCTCAGGCTGGCCTCAAAACAGAAGACATTATCCTTGCAATAGACGGGGCATCTTTTACAACTACCCAAGATCTGATCGAGCAGATTAAAAAAATGCCCGGCGCTAGCGCCTCTCTTTCAGTTGAGCGCCAGGGACAGCCGATAACAGTTCCGGTAAAATTTGGTGAAAAGTCTTTTCAGGATAAGCAGTACGGATTTCTCGGTATTGATTTTGCTATTCCTCGCTATCCACTTATGGCATCGATACAAATGGGAATTCAGTCTACCCACACTATTATCAAACAAACCTGGCACGCCTTAAAATCTATCTTTACCCAGCGAAACGTCCAGCAAATCGGTGGACCGCTTATGGTAATCTCACAAACGGTAAAAGGGGCAGAAAAGGGTATTAAGGTCTTCATCCTTCTCCTGGCTTTTATCAGCGTAAACCTCGCGCTCCTTAATATCATTCCGTTACCAATAATGGATGGTGGCCAAGCGCTTATGTACACGATTGAAGCATTATTAGGGCACAGCTTACCAGACAAAACGCGTCTTATTATTCATTATATTACCTGGATAATGCTTCTAGCGCTGGTCATTTTTTTAAGCATTAAGGATGCGTTTCATCTTTTTGGGTTCTTGTAAATAACTCAGAAAAATACAGACAATAGAAAAGGCCACGAATATTCGTGGCCTTAATTTTTAATCTTAACTATGAATCAAATCACTAAGCAGTAACCTGCCCATGATGCGGATGCTCAGCACCCTTATAAATACGAAGCTTTTTAATAACCGCTTTTCCCATTTTTGACTTAGGAAGCATTCGCTGAATTGCAAGTTCGATAACTCTCACTGAACCAAGTTCGCGTGCGGTAGCAGTTTTAAGACCACCGATCCACCCTGAGTAACTATCATATGTTTTTTCGGTCCATTTGCTTCCGCTCAAGACAATCTGGTCAGCGTTGACGATAACCACGTAGTCGCCCGCATCTGAGTGAGGCGTATATTCTGGAACATGCTTGCCGCGCAAGATATCGGCAACTTCAGTTGCTAGACGACCCAGAACCTGTCCGCGAGCGTCTATAACCTTCCAGCGAGGCTTTTCTTGTTCTTTTTTGAGAAAAAATGCTTTGTTCATATCCATATGCATGTTCCTTAATCACATAAAGCAAAGGCAAAAGTGTATACCCATAGTAAAAGAAAAAACCTAGCGGGTCAAATCTCAAAGGGGCTAAAACGCGATTACTTTGCTACATTTTTTGAGTATAATACCAAGTATACTCATAGCATTTTTAACGTAAAGGTATTCCATGTCCACCAATTGGCTCGTTTTGCTACCCCCACTCATTGTGATAGCCCTTGCTTTCATTACGCAACGCGTTCTTTTTGCTTTGGTCATGGGAATTTTATCCGGCGCATTGATAGCAAGCAAGTTCTCGCTATCTTTCGCAGCACAGATCATTTTTTCCTCTCTTAAGGCCCAGTTTGATCCAGCCAATCTCTACACGTTTGGTTTTCTCATTTTTCTCGGTGCGCTTATTACTCTTATTAGTGTAACGGGCGGTACTCAGGCATATGGCGCAATCATCAAAAAAAGGCTGACGAATGCCCGCAATGCACAAACAGCCTCAATTTTGCTTTCGTTTTGTTTTGCTATCGATGATTTTTTTAGTATTTTGACGGTCGGCTCAATTATGAAACCGGTGACCGACAGCTTTAAAGTCCCCCGCATCAAGCTTGCTTTTTTGATTGACTCGCTTGCAGCACCCCTCATTATTTTGGTACCGGTCTCTACCTGGGTTGCCATGATCCTTATGCAACTTGAAAAGGCTGGCGTCTCCCTTAACAAAGCAACGCAGCCTCTTATTTTTGAAGATCCGTTCGCCTTTTATTTGGGAACGATCCCCTTTGTTTTTTACTCATTTATCATCGCTGCCTCTGTTATCTATCTGGTCCGCGCACAAAGCTCCTGGGGGCTGATGGCCACGCATGAAGCAGTCGCCCAAAAAACAGGTAATCTTTTTGGTGGCCTGGATACGCCACATCAGGAAAAAGCTGGCCATGCGAGCATCTCAAGAGGTACACTCTTAGATTTCATTTTTCCTCTGGGCACGCTGCTTTTGGGAGTCTTTGGAGCAATATTGTATCTTGGCAACTCGTCACTTCTTGGTGGTAACAATACCCTTGCTCAAACAATGCAACAAACAGATATTTTTCTTGCGCTTCTTATTGGAAGCCTTATTGCATTGATTGCAAGCTGCTCGCTTGCGCTCCTGCGTGGTACCATTTTATTCCATAACTTACCGCTGCTTGCGCACGGGGGCTACGATCTTATGAAAGATTCAATTGCCCTTCTTTTTTTAGCTTGGACGTTCGGGACCCTTTTAAAAAATGACCTGCGTACCGGGGATTACATTGCACACCTTTTGGTGGGATCAGTCAGCAGCAGTCTACTTCCTGCTATGTTTTTCATTGCTTCGCTCATAACGTCAGTCGGTACTGGCTCTTCATGGGGAACGATAGCGGTCCTTGTTCCACTTGCCGTACCACTCGTCACTTCATTTACTGATCTTGTAACGCCTATTTTCATCTCGCAGCTTCCGCTGGCACTGCCTGTCGTTGGCGCCGTTTTTGCAGGCGCAGTAGCAGGTGATCATGTTTCCCCTATTGGCACAACAACCATCATGTCCAGCGCTAGTGCGCAGGCTGATCTTCATGCGCACGTCAAGTCGCAACTTGTATATGCCGCCCCAGCGCTTATAGGTACCTTCCTGGCATTTATAGTGGTTGGGTGCACGCTGCATATGGGCACTGTCTATGCTTGGGCTCTATCGCTTTCAGTCGGGCTTTCTTTTGCCATAGGTTGTCTAGTAATAGCAGACAAATTTGCTACCAAGGGCCGAAAAAAGGCTCGTCTAACGCCTTAAAATTGCCATTTGTCAGAATCTCGGTATCCTGAAAATACGGTTATAGCTTTCAATTGGAGGTCTCAATGAAATTTACAAAACAAATAGGTCTCGTAGCTCTCGTACTTTTTTCAGGCAATGTTTGTGCCGAGCAATCTATGTTTGAAAGAACAAAAGATTTTTTTAAAACAGCTTCAAAAGTCATAGCAAACAAAGCAGATAATGTTTTTTTCCATCCTAAGAATAACGATCCACGCCTTGTAGGCCTTACGGTTACTGGCTGTGCGATGTCTCTTGTAGGCGCACATCTTTTGTGGAAAGGCCTTCCCCGACTTATCTACGGTCAAAAGAAATCTGCTGGCGTTAATTCGCCAGGACGGCTTGCGGGCTTAATGGGTACTTTAGTAGGCTCATCGCTCTTAAGCGGATTTACCTATCTAACTCTCAACGCAAAAGACGTTGTTGCTCAATTTGATAAATGGAAAGCTGCAAACAGCTAATTAATTTACTCTAAATGCCGAGACCGATTACTGCAAAGTCTCGGCAGTATTTTTTTTATCAACACATTCCGGCAGATCTTTTCTCACCTCTCTGTGAGACCAGAGAAGCACCGGATCTTTAACGCGCATTGTCCATACACTCACCAAATCTTTTTCAGCAGTAAGAATCTTGGTCCCATTGCGGCTAAAATATCCAAGTAAGCCGTGTTGACTTGACCGCACAATGCATGAGATTGCTTATCCCATATTTTTACCATCCCTGCAGAGTCAGCGGTCGCATACAATTTCCCACCTTCTGGATATGAAAAAGTTACTTTCTTTCCTTTGCCCTCAGCGACAGAAAACTTTGAAACCTTATCGTTTTTGAGACCATAAAAACAAAGCTCATTTGCCGCATTCACATAAATCATTTCCTCGCCAGATGGATGAAAATCAAGCTGACAAGAATCACTTAAGTCCAGCGGCAAGGTGGTAATTTTTTTTAAATCATGGGCACTATAAATGACCAGCTGATTTGAGCTACCTACCGTTTCCTTTTCACTCACAATGCCCACCATTTTTTTTGAAGCATTATAAAGGACTTTTGCTAAACGAGTACCATCTTCAATTTTTGGGTCAAATGGCTTGAGGACACCGTTTGCAAAAGATTGCCAAACTAACTTGGCCGTAGTGAGAAAATAAGACCGCTCTCCCGACCATACTAATGACTGAAAATTCTGCTTGCTTGGTTCTTCAAAAAAACCAATCTGTCTAATTGGATTCACGAGTTTATCGAACGGTAAGCCAGAAGATTTGGCATCTTCCTTTCGCCCCACAATTTTGATGTGGTATCCGCACACAGCGGCACAGAGCTCTCGCGGACTATATTCATTCCATCGATGAAATACTACCGAATCACCATTAAGAGAAAGCGAATTGGCCTGATTGTTTTTTCTACCAGTGGCGCACCAACTAATAACATTATCGCGCCGAAAAGCAAAACGATTTCCTGCCTCATTGCCCCACTGTATCTCATTTTTTTCAAGCCCATCAGTCGTTTGAAGCGCAACAGCCATTTCACATTCAAAGACAGTTTGTGCTTTTGCCATGCTATTACTCGCTGAAGCAACATTTTTTTCGTTCGGCAATTCCATAGTCATTATTACTGAGGAAAAGACGAGTGGCAAAATAAACCATCGTACATTGATGTTCATCAATCTCCTACTCCTTTGCCCAAATTCTAATTTTCTACATCATCCTCAGTTTCATACTCTTCGCTCTTATCTGCTTCAAGCTGATCATCAATTTCATCTTCTTCATCATCAAATTTCGTTGCCATCATCAGCTCAATATCTTCAGGTGACTTTGGAAGGTCTTCACTCAAGCAGATAGCGCCATCTTCAACGATCCAGTAGTTATCCTCTATCCGAATGCCAATTTTTTCTTCAGGAATATAAATACCCGGCTCAATCGTGATTACATCGCCTGATTTAAGCGGTTCAGTATAACTTCCGACATCATGTACATCAAGGCCAAGGTAATGCCCAATGCCATGGGTAAAATAGCGCTCATATCCTTTTTCTTTCAAGAAAGCGAGTGCCCGGTGATACAACGATTTCTCAGGAACATCTTTATTTGAAACCCAAAAACCAGGTTTTGCAAGCTGTGCAATAAACTCCTGGGTTTCAAGAACTATCATATACAGTTCTCGCTGCCTTTTGCTAAATGTTCCTGACACTGGATACGTTCTGGTCAGATCAGCATTATAGTAACGATACGAAGCACCGACATCAACAACCATCAGCTCACCATTAGCAAGTGACGCGCTGTTATCATGGTAATGAAGAATGGTGGCATTTTTACCGGTCGCAACAATACTCGGAAAAGCCGTTGAGCATCCACGTACTGTAAACATGTACTCAATCAGAGCCTGTATTTCGCACTCTTTTTTCCCTGGTGATATTGCACGCGCAGCCGCATCGTGAGCATCTACTGTCACATCGATTGCTTGATAGAGACACTCAATCTCAGCCTGGCTCTTTGAACGGCGCAACTGAGCAACTTCTGCAGAAATATCCACAAGGCGCTCTGCTAATCCTGGTACCATCTGCATCATACGCATTAAAATAAACCGCTGCTCTACGTATCCTGCGCTAGTTGAAGGATTGAGGGTAAAAATCGCTCTTTTTTCAGCAACCGCTTGCTGAATGTGAGCAATCAACTCGGCATACTCATTTTTTGAAAAAAAGGGATGACATTGATAGCCAGCAGATTGCTCACCAAGAGGTCGTATCTCATCAAAACCAAAGCGCTCCGATTGCCCGGGAAGAATCGTACTACTCATCCATTTTTGCCGTTCATTGCCAAAATTAGGTACATACAAGAGAGTCTTTGCAGGCTGAAGATCAATGGTGAGTGCACTTGCCGGTTCCTGTATCCCGGTAAAATAATAGAAAGAACTTTCTTGCCTAAAACTATTTTTTGACTCAAATGCACCTAAAAGAAGAATAATTCCTTTTGAAGCATCAGCGTATTTTTTCTTAATACTTTCTGCGAGCCTTTCTCGGCGAGATTTAAAAAAAACTGCATCATGTTTTTCACGAATTGCCATAAAATTTTCCTTGGTGATAATTTTTTCTAGTGTACCTTCATACAAAAACAAAATACAGGCCTCAATTAAGCCATTTTGTATAGTTATAAAAAAAATATCCTATAACTCAGGACTTTTTATTGAATCATGCTTGTAAAGCCCTTTACACTAATAACTAACAAAGGAGTATAGCTATGAAGAAAAAAATTCTTGCCATTATGGCTTTTTTTATGATGCTTGTCGGGTCAGGAATCGGTGCGCAAGATCAGTTTGATACTGGCGAATCAATAAATTGTGAAGAATGCTGCCGCCAGGGGCGCTTTGTATCCCGCGAATGCTGTATTAAATGTAACGCATGTACGATGTACAACGATGGTGCTGCAGCGGAATGTAACGACTACCCAATGTAATTAAAACAGTCGTCTTTCAGAAAGCGCTTTAAATACGGTTACTCTGTCCATATACTCAAGTGATGAGCCGACCGGAATGCCGCGCGCAAGACATGTAATTTTTAGCGGCCAGTCTTTTAACTTGGCAGCAATATACGAAGCAGTCGCTTCGCCTTCGGGCGTTTGATTGGTCGCTAAAATTATCTCTTTAATTTCGCTACTCATTCTTTTGACCAACTGGTCAATCGTGAGATTCTCTGGACCGATGCCATTCAGAGGACAGATCGCTCCACCAAGAAGGTGGTAGACACCATGATACCCGCCCGTCTTTTCAATCGCCATCAATTCTTGCCACGTCTCAACAACGCAAATAGTAGAACGGTCTTTTCGTGGCGAATCGCAGTACGCACAGTTTCTATCTTTTTCTTTCCATACAAAACAGATTTGACAAGGAATCACATTTTCCTGTGCTTCAAGTAAAATCTTGCACAGCTGCTGCATTCTTTTTTGATCCAATGTCAAAAAATAGTGTGCAACCCGATAGACATTTTTAGAGGCAAGGTAGGGCACTTGCTGCAGCTGCTTAACCAACTGTGCAAGCGTTGGCACCTGCTCAATCATGGCCAAATGCTTTCATAATTTGCGCCTGAATCACTCCCAGGAAGGTACTCACAACCATAAAGATTCCCAGTCCTGCAGAAAAGCTTGCTACTACCGCCCCTACAAAAAAAGCCATCATGACTGATGAAAGACGCTGCTTGGTATCACTCACACCTTGTGAATGCAATATAATCGCAATGACCATTAGGACCGGTAGAATATAATACGGATCTTGGGCCGTCAGATCAGGAATCCAAAGGAATGGCGCTTTGTAAAGCTGTATCGAATTTGCCAAAATAATACTCAGTGCCCAGAAAATGGGAAGCTGCAAAAGAAGTGGCAAGCACCCCGCCATCCCTGGCATACCATGTTTTCTGACAAGCTCAGCACGCGCCATGCCGAGTGCCTCTTTATCATGCTTATATTTTGTCTGTACATAATCCAATTTTTTTTGAAATTCAAGCCGCTTTTTCATGCTCTTATCACCACTCCACGTGAATGGTAAAAGAATTAACTTGATGATAATCGTCAAGATAATTATCGCCCAGCCGTAATTGTGTACATGATCATAAATCGTTTCAAGCGTGCGCAGCATAAGCTGGGAAAGCGGTTTTGAAATGAAGGAGAAATACCCATAGTTAAGCGTCTGAATCAGCCGTGGATCAACCGCATTCATTGCCTGATCCTCTTTCGGTCCAACATAAAACGTCAGGTTCCATGAATTTGAAACGGCAGTCGACGGTCCTTCTAAAATTGCATACCAGGTATCGATATCCGAGACTTTGAAATAACCGCGTTGAGTAAATTGCTTTGGATCGTTCACCATTGCATGGACAAAATACCGATCTTGCGCACCAAAAAACGTAGGCAGTGACCAATATGATGACGCTACCTCTTTGGTTTTTTGAAGAATTTTAATACTATTTCTCTCATCATTTACCAGCAATGTTATTGCATCCTGTCCGATCAGCTCAGGCACCAGCGGCGATGGCAAGAATATACGCGCTTGTCTTTCTTGGCCACCAGCATTCAACTCCAATGAAAGAGCTAAATCAATCCGATACTCATTTTTAAAAACAGAAAACTTCTTAATCAATAAGCCATTTTTGATGGCTGCTTTGTACGTCAGCAGATGCATCTGATCATTTTCCTGATGATCAATCAGATCAAAAAGATATGGTGTCTCTCCATCAAGAGCAACAAGAAACGCCGCCTGCTCGCGGTCTCCGGCCGATGGTGGAAATATCGTTGCCAAAAATCCTTGCTTGCCACCCCAATTTCTCCTAAATTCAACGCGCTGCAACGCAGCACCTGCTGAAGAAAATTCGTAACGTGCATGCTCGGTTTCAAAGGTGGTAACAACTGGTACCTTTGCCATTTTGGCATCGATAAAATCAACTTCAAGGTTAAGGGGCTTGTGCACTTCAATCTCAGTAGATTTCGGCGCCGTAAATCGTTGGCCTGACCGCGCCGCTACTCCTTGCTCTTGACCAGAATGCCTGCTGAAAAAGTAATTCAAGCCAGCCGTTGTAGCTAATGCCAAAGCAAGCGCAATAAGAACCTCTTGTATTTTCATGAAAACACCTTGGACTATCAGATAAGAATTTGTGTATGTTGTGGCTAAGTGTATCAGATAAGAATAGGTAGTTCTAGATCAAAAAAGGGATCTGATATGAAGCATTCAAAAAAACAGTACCGTATTGGCCATGTTGCTAAGGAGCTTAATGTTAAACGGTTCGTCATACGTTTTTGGGAGCGCGAATTTAATTTAAGCGCTTCGCGATCGCATGGTGGGCAGCGCTGCTACCAACAATTTGAAATTGAGCAGCTTAAACTCATTAAAAAACTTTTGTATGAAGAAAAATTTACCATTGCTGGCGCCAAAAAATATATTGAAGAACACCTCAAGGAGCATAGCGAAAAGTCAGCGTCAACATCGATCGAAACTTTTATTCCTGCGCTTGAAAAAAAAGAGCTGCCTGATACGCTTGCTGCTCAAATTGAGGATCTGCATAAAAAACTTTTAAAACTTCGAGAGCTTCTGTAATTCAATCATGAATACGCATCAAACGTCTCTTTTCATTTTCCGGCGCGATCTTCGGCTTGCCGATAACACTGCGCTCATCGAGGCTGCACGTCAGTCGACTACTCTTATCCCCTGTTTTATTTTCGATAAAAGACAGGTTGGTAAAGACAATAGTTACCGCAGTACGAATGCCATCCAGTTCATGACGGAATCACTTGAAGATCTTGATGATCAGCTGCGCAAAAAGGATGGCAAACTCTATTTTTTTTACGGTATCGCTCATGAAATAGTAAAACGATTGATTAAAGAGAAAAACGTTACGGCAGTTTTTACCAATCGTGACTATACCCCTTTTGCTATCGAGCGCGATAAAGCTATCGCTCAAGTGTGTACTGATCAACAGATAGCATTTCATCAATACGGCGACGCTCTTTTACATGAACCAGAGCAGATCAAAAATCAAAGCGGTACGCCTTTTGCCGTCTTTACTCCTTTTTACAAAGCATCACTGTTAAAACCGATTAGAAAAATGGAAAAACTGCCTACTGATATAACTTTTTACCGCGGGCATATTGATCTGAGTGAGCCAAAAGAGACTCTTTTTAAAAAGGTTGTTCCCGCGAAAAATGATCTTCTTCATGTCAACGGTGGACGAACAGCTGCTCTCAAGATCCTTCGCTCATTAACGGAATTTTGCGAGTATCAAAAAACACGCGACTTTCCCGCATTGCCAACCACCGGTCTTTCAGCTCATCTTAAGTTTGGTACCATTTCGCCACGCGAAGCATATGAATCTATGAACCATTACCTGGGTAAAGAAAGCCCACTTTCGCGGCAATTGTACTGGCGGGATTTTTTTACCCACGTTGCATTTCATTCGCCGTATGTTTTTGGTCATGCGTTTCACAAAAAATATGATAAACTTCCTTGGAAAAATGACCCTGCGCAGTTTGCTGCGTGGTGCGCAGGCAGAACTGGTTTTCCGATTGTTGACGCTGGCATGCGCCAACTCAATACAACCGGCTATATGCATAATCGTCTACGGATGATCGTCGCTTCATTTTTGACTAAAGATCTGCATATCGATTGGCAGTGGGGCGAAAAGTATTTTGCACAAAAACTTGTTGACTACGATCCGTGCGTCAACAATGGCAGTTGGCAATGGTCAGCTTCGACTGGCTGCGATGCACAACCGTATTTTAGAATTTTCAATCCGTGGCTCCAACAGAAAAAATTTGATCCGGAATGTATTTAT
>JAGVKP010000046.1 GCA_020050475.1 Candidatus Babeliales bacterium | reverse complement strand
CAGTTCAGCCGGGAAAAGTGGTGCTGACGGTGCAGAATGTGACCCACCGTTTTGATGGCAAAACGCTTTTTGCCAACGTTAATTTGGAGATCGCCCGCGGGCAAAAAGCAGCATTGATTGCGGCAAACGGTGTCGGGAAAACGACGCTTTTTAAACTTATTCAGGGAAGCTTGCCGCTTGAAAAAGGGTTAATCACGTTTGGTCATCAGGTCAAGCAGGTATTTTTTGAGCAGGATCAATCGCGTGTGCTGACGCCAACTAATACGGTGCTGCAAGAGGTACAGCAGGCGGTGCCTAAAGTACCTGATTCGCTCATTCGATCGATGCTCGGTTCTTTTTTATTTTCTGGTGATGATGTGCTGAAAAAAATAGAGGTGCTTTCCGGCGGTGAGCGCAATCGCGTCGCGATGGTTAAAGTACTTTTACAGCAAGGAAATTTTTTGCTGCTTGATGAACCGACCAACCATCTTGATATGTATGCGCAGGACGTTTTGCTGCAAGCGCTTCGGCAATTTGAGGGCACTATTTTAATGGTCTGCCACGATCATGATTTTATTCAAAAGCTGGCGGATGTCATTCTGGAATTGACCCCGCAGGGCATTAATCGCTATAACGGCGATTATGAATCCTATCTGTATGTCAAAAAGCAGCAGCAGGGAACGGCGCAATCTTCAAGCGTAATGCCAGAAAAAAAACAGCTCGCCCAAGAAATTGATGCTGATAGCGCGCGGCAGCGACGCAAAGAGATTACCGCACTAGAATCGCGTATTGCAAAGCTTGAAGTAGATATACGCAAACGAAGTGAGCAGTTTGCGGCACTTACCTATGGTACGCTTGAGTACCGACAGGCGGAAAAAAAATATAAAGAGCTGCAGCACGAGCTTGAGCAAAAGTTGGCAGAATGGGAAAAGGTGACCGTCTCATAAATCGAGTGAGCAGTACTAATAGGATGCTACGCAAAACGGTGTGCTCTTAGATCAATCAAGATTTGATGAGTGTTTTTTTATTTCTGCGGTTTTTACCAATTTGCCTACCAGTTTTACGTTCTTAATGCGGTCGCTAGTTGGCGGATGGGTATCAGATTTATCTTTTTTGTATACCGTTTTCAACAGGAGATAAGAAGGCACTAAGTAGCCGTGTTTGGCTATATCGGTAAATATATTCTGGGTTTCTTGTGGTAGTGTGCTTGCTTGATAAGATACTCCCAGCCAAGCTAAAACTAATATTCCTGTTATGGCGAGAGACTTAAAAAAATAAGCATCCATTTCTGATTTTAGCTCATGAAGATGGCAAGATAATGCTCTCGTATTTTTTTGATTTTTATAAATCATTGCAGTATCTGCTTGATATTCCTGTGCCCAATTTAAAGTAGCATTGAAGAAAGTTGAATCTTGATTTAATAGTACTTTAGCAAGCACATGGTCTTTTTCCAAATGAATCATCTCGTGAAGAGCTAATCCTTCAAGAACGGTCGCTGATTTTTTGAGTGCCGCTTTCTCGATCTTAAGTTCGCAATATAGTTTATTATTATCATCTGTATTCAAATTAACAAACGCATAACTGGGGGGTTGGTCCGAAGGATTCCCTATAGAGTCTACCTTTAATGGAAAATTGAGTTTGAATTTTTCTATGGTGGTTTTTATAATCTCCGGAAGTGCTTCATCTTGGTACGATATGGGAGCATTATGGGTAGCATGTTCGTTTTTTGTTTTATTGATCAACTCTGGAAAGTTATCGTTTTTCGTAACGCGCCTCAGAGTTGCAGCGTAGAGATCATCGTCGATCGTTCGTAAGTCTTTATTTTCACTTTTTAATTGACTTAAAAATGAATCTATTTTGTCAGATTTATTCTCTCCAGTCGCCACTGCGTTAAAAAATGATAACATGCTTTGATGCTTGCCGCTTTCAAGCTCTTCGATAAATGGAGATGAATGAGTTGTAGATTCATTGTTCATCGGATACAAAAATGGTGAACAAGTAAGTAATGTGGTTGTAAATAAGAAAAATTTGATATATTTCAAGCGGTATGCCTTTTATTAAAAGCTTATTTTTTATAATTTTATAATTCTATTAGAAAAATAGCAATATGCCGTGCCGAATGAGATAGTACAAATGCCGTTATAAAGAAAGTCGCGAGCAGTTTGCGACACTTACCTCTGGTACGATCGATTCTTATTCATCAAGGGCAATAGCGCCGCGAACAAGTTGTTGGTAGTAAACCGAACGGGAAAGAAGCTCTTGCTGCGTATAAAAAATCATCTCTTTTTGTTCATTGATCAGTGAAACATCAAGAATTGCTTGTGCTTTTTCGATCGTTTTTATGCGGTGCGCGATGACGAGCGTCAGTGCTTTTTGCGCAAGCTCCTCCATCATGATCGTAATTGCTTGTTCGCTCAGTTCATCAAGGCTACTGGTAGGTTCATCAATAAGCATCAAAAACGGTTGATAGGCGTGAGCTCGCAAATAAAGACTCGCAAAATTAAGCCGCTGCCGTTGGCCACCCGAAAGTGTGAGACCACCTTCGCCAATAAGGGTCTCAAGGCCGTTTTTTGCTTTAAAAATTTCCCATAAGCCGACACGATGCAAAAGATCGATAAGATATTCATCACTATAAGTATCTATCGTATTACCGGGCAGCCCGAAAAGAAGATTATAGCGTAGAGTGCCGCGCATACTTGAGGCCACTTGGCCTTGCATCGCGATCAGGTTACGGCGCGAGATATCATCGATCTGGTAAATATTAATGCCGTTGAGAGTGACGCTGCCGGTAGTTGGGTTTAGTTGACCACCCAGGATCGAAAGAAGGGTGCTTTTGCCCATGCCGGAGGGGCCGATAATGCCATATAGTTTTGACTCTTGCTTAAATGGGACGGATAAATGAAGGCTGTGTTGATCAAAAATGGCTGCCATTGAACTATAGGAAAATGAGATATTTTCGGCGGCTAATGAGATCATGCGCGGTGCGGCTGTTGGTTGTTTGGTCGTACCTTTGCTCGGCAGTACTTTGAATGTCTGTGCGCCAAACGTGGGGATAAATTGAAAAAGATCCTTAATGCGCGTGAGGGATTTAGTCGCTTGCCTGATCGGCCGCTCGAGACTAATAATGCCGTAGGTCCCCTGAATATACATTACCATGAAGGCAATACCATCAACGGCTGTGAGATTGCCCTGATGTATCTGATGAAGGACATAGGTACCTAAGACAAAAACGGTAATCAAATACATCATTTTAATGATTGACCACATGGTGATATTGGCATTCCACAAGCTTTTTTCTTGATACACAAGCTGAGTATCGCGTGCTGCCATTGCTTGGTTGATTTCATTGGTGGCAAAGTATGAGCGAATGAGATTTATTTGAGCCAAATTTTCCTGCGAGGCTGATTTGACCGTATCTTCTGCTTCAATAAGCGCTATTTCGCGCGGTATGACAAAATATTTTGAAAGAATAATATTAAAAACAAGAATAAGAGCGAGTAAAAAACACAAAAGGTAGGTAAGCATGACGCTTTCATACGCAAGCGAAACGAGCGCT
>JAGVKP010000101.1 GCA_020050475.1 Candidatus Babeliales bacterium | reverse complement strand
ATCTTCTCCAGATTTGAAAAATCAGCTCGCAATTGCCACGCTTTTTTATCTTTTGTGGGAGCTTTAATTTGGTTACGATAAAAAGTCAACAGAGCCTAAAACAGCCGATTTCTCAAAAATAATTGATCCTTTTTAAGCAGGCAGTACTTCGGTAATCAGCCCTTGGGTACGTGCGATCAGTTTAGCGCGGGTTGCTTTGACGGCATCGGCAATTCGCTCTGATTTGCGCGTTAAAAATTCTTCCTGCTCAGCTACATTATTGATGGTCAGTAAGTCAGATTGGAGATCCTGCTCAATCATGGCGAGTGTTTCGGGCGAAAGATCCGAGCCGGTGATTTCAAAAAAGTAAACAAGGCGTTCGACCAATGAGGTGAGCAGATCATTGAGATCATCATGTATGATGATGCCATTTTGTTCAAGCTGAGCAAGTGCCCCTGAAAGACGCTTGAATGAATGCCATACATCCTCTTGATCTAATGGGCTCCAAATAAGCTTTGAGATACCGATTTCCAAAAAGCGTATGACGATAAAGCGCAGTTGTTCTTTATCAATCTCATGCTGCATGAGATCACTTGCTTGTATTTCATGGAGAATATCAGTTGATAACGTATCAAAAAATTGACCCGGCTCTGATCGGAAAAATTCAAAATGGGTATTGAAGGCGCGGAACATAAGCCGCTTTAAAAGACGTTTGAGCGACGAAAATACCGATCCTGGTGCATCGCCAAAATAACCATTTAAAGAGGCAGGCAAATGCTGCGTTATGCTGATTAAAGGAGTGACGGTCATATACGGAGCAGCTTTCATGCGATTGGTAAAAAGGCGCAAGGATGCGGCGGCATTGGTACTTGGTTGGCCTGACTGGTGTGCCCAGCGCAAAAACTGTTCGACATGCGTATGCATACTATAAGGCATGAACTCTTTGGCATACAGATCGCGATTGAATGTTTCTTTTAAAAACAGGGCAAAGCCTTCTTTATTAAATGGTATTGGTTGATAAAACGACTCTAAAAGTTTATCGTTATCAGTAGTAAACGGATTATTTTCAAGAGAAATAAAATATTGATTATCATCAGCCATTGCAGTATGAATGAAAATAAGTGCGATCAATCGCATTAAAAAGCGACTCGTTGGTGATTGCATTGCGCTTTCTCCTGCATTTAAGAAGTTAACATTTCATATAGAAAAGAATTGTAACATGGATATGCCGGTACATGCAATAAGTTTACCACGTACTGCTCAGCTTGCCAGGAGTTCTTGATCTATGGCACTTTTTGAATACCAAGCATTAGCAAAAAACGGAAAAAAAATACGCGGTACTATTGATGCACCAACGACTGAAGCAGCTCGTGCAGCTCTTATGGCGCAGGGGTATTATCCGATAGATATTGCGGCGATACAAGCAGGGGCGCGGCTTACGTGGATGCAGCGCGTTGCAGGTATTTTTTCCCGTATTTCTCTCAAAGAAAAAGTGCTCTTTACCAAACAGTTGGCGGTGCTTTTGAAATCTGGCGTGCCGCTTTTGCAATCGCTTGAGCTGTTGATTGAACAGTTTCAGGGTTCTTTGCGTACGATGCTCATTACCATTAAAGATGATGTCAAAGAAGGCAAATCGCTTGCCGAAGGGCTCGCGCGATTTCCGGCGGTTTTTGATTCGATTTATGTCCAACTAGTACGTGCCGGTGAAGCAAGTGGCAAGCTTGAAATTATTCTTGATCGATTGACGGAATATATGGAGCGTCGACAGGAGATTACCAAGCGTGTCAAAGGAGCGCTCACCTATCCGATTATCCAGTTAGTAGTTGTGGTTCTGGTGGTCATTGCATTACTTACGTTTGTACTTCCTAATATTGTGCAGACATTTACGCAAGAAGGAAAAGAGCTGCCATTCTCGACACGTCTTTTAATGGGCATTTCTGATTTTTTACTTTCGTACTATTTTATTATTATTCCGCTCCTTATTATTCTGATTATTGCGTATCGCTCATGGAAAGCTACCAAAGCTGGTGCGCATGCGATAGATGCAATCAAATTAAAACTGCCGATCATTAAATTTTTTACCCGTATGGGAGCAGTGGTGCAGTTTTCGCGTACGCTTGGTATGCTTTTAGAGAGCGGTGTCAATTTGTCTGAAGCGCTTGATATTGTGGTGAAAGTGATTGACAATCGGGTGCTTGCTGATTCGCTCAGCTTGGCACGTGATAAGATTGTCAAACAGGGTAAAATTTCTGAGTATTTAAAACAGACACAGATTTTTCCGCCGATGGCGATTTATCTTTTAAATACGGGAGAACAAAGCGGCCAGCTTGATTTTATGCTTCTTACCGTTGCACAAAATTATGAAGCAGATTTGAAAGAGTATGCCGATCAACTTTCATCGCTTTTAGAACCGATTATGCTTTTAGTGATGGCGGTGGTGGTTGGATTTATTGTTATTTCGGTTATTCAGCCGATTTTGGGACAAGCCGAACTTCTGAATTTTTAGTGAAAGGAACTTTTCATGAATCAACGTTTGCGTATGCATGCGCCAGGATTTTCGTTTATCGAAATTATGGCGGCCGTGCTTATTCTCGGATTAATTTTGGCCGTTTCGGTGCCGGTATATTTCAACTACGTGGCCGGTGCGCGTGTGCGATCAACGACCGCGAATCTTAAGGTGATAAAAAATACGCTGAATCTTTATTCAATGGAGCATGGAAAATATCCAGCAAAATTGATTGATTTGGTTGAGCGCCCTAAGGGAGAAACGGATAAAGCATGGCGCCCGTATTTAGAAAAATTGCCGCTTGATGCATGGGGTAATGAATTCGTTTATAAAATTTTACCTTCCGGCAGCAAGCATCCGTTTGATCTGTACTCATATGGTCCTAACGGCCCTGATCAGTCAACTGCTGAGGAACGCATTAGTGTCTGGGACTAAAGCCGGTTTTTCGCTTTTAGAGCTCTTGGTAGTGCTTTTAATTATTGGTTTACTTGGCACTATCGTGATACCTAATCTCCAGATTCGAGCCCCGGGGTATGAACGGCAGGAGTTTCTTGCCAGTATCCAGGGGCTTATCGGAACTGCCTGGCAGCAAGTACTCAAGACCGGAACATTGCATCGCCTATTTTTTGATTTTAAAAAAAGTGAAATTCGGCTTGAGCAGATAGTAAAAACTGAGCAATTTGGCGGTGAAAAAGAGGAAGGGAAGCTCGTCGAACTTCCGTATATCAAAACACAGCTTGCTATTCCGCCCGCTGTTGCTATCAAGCAGCTTTTTATTGATGGTACTGATGTATTAAATCAACCGGGAGTCAAAGTCGAAACGGCTTGGTTTTATATGGTCCCTGAAGGATTGAGCCAAGCGGTGGTGATCAATCTTGTCGACACGCGGGATACTGATGAAAAAGGTCAGCCAACTCGTTTTGGACTGACGGTTAACCCACTAACGGCGCACGTGAATCTGTATGAAAACTTTGTCCAGCCATAAGGTATCCGGATTTACGTTCATGGAAGTGGCACTTGCATTAGTGCTGATTGGCTCGGTATTGAGTTCACTATTCCTTTTACAAAATACCCTTTTGGAGGGCGTCACGCGTTTTTCACAACGACTTGAGCGCATCTATTTGCTTAAAAAAAGATTGCAGGAGGCGGCATTTGCACGGTTGCAAGAGGGTATGTTTGGCGAGTCGTCAAAAAAAATGGAGACGCAAATTGATCAGCCACCGACACGCATACAATACGAAATTATTCGTCCAAGTAAAGAGTCTGCCTTGCGTAACTATAAAGGGATAATGATCGAAAGAGTTACCGCAGAATGGGAGCAATGGTACGGCACGCGCCAAGAAACAATGATCTCGCTTGTTTATCGACCGGAAAAAAAATCATGAACCAGCATAATGCGCATCAAGTGACGACGACTGCCGGCTATACGCTTATCGAATTAGTAATAGTCATGCTTTTTAGTGGCATTATTATCTCAACCCTTTTTTCCAGTTTTGCGCTGCTGACGCGCGTGAGTCGCGCGGTCGATTCGCTGATCAGTTTTGATGCGCGCCGGGCGCTGCTTGCAAACCAGATTCAAAAAGATATAGCGGGTGCTTTTATACCGATTCAGGCACTGATTGAAGAAAAAAAAGAGCTACCAAGCACAGCGGTTGATGAAAAAAAGGTGGTTGAAATTTCCAAAGAACCACAGGAAAAAAAGCCGAAGCGTTTGCAGGATCCGTTCATTAGCAAAGAAAAAAATAATCGACTTTCGCTGCTCAGTTTTATTAGCCGTAATCCGCTCCGCGTCTATCAAAAAGAAAAGGGTGTCATCGAAAAACCGCGCGTTGTCAGAATTATTTATCGACTTGTCGAGCAGAAAGAAAAACCGGGGTATTTTACGCTCTTCAGGCAAGAAGGTACGCAGCTTGATCTTGATGTATATAACAAAAAAGCTGATTCAGCGTCACGTATGATCGAAGTTGCCGACAATATTAAAGATATTAAAGTTACCCTTGCGGCAGAAAAAAAACAGGAAAAAAAAGAGAGTAAAAAAGAGTTTGTTACTAGCTCAGTATGGCCACTCAAAGATGAAGCGCGTGCCAAAGAGGTTGAACTCCTTCCGGTACAACTTGAGCTTGCCGTGAGTTTATGGGATGATCGCGAGCAAGCATCTTCATTTAAACTTATTTATCCAATCGGGGCAGCATGAGCAACGCTCGTCAGCATGGCTATATTCTTGTCTTAGCGGTCATGATTCTTGCTTTGTGTATGGCAATTGTATCGCGTCTTTTAGTGCGTGGTACGGTGCAGGAAGCGTTTGCTCATACGATGATTGAACGAGAGCAGGCAAAGCAGCTAGCACTTGGCGGTATTCAGCTTGCGCTGAGTCAGCTTTCGATTATCAGCAGCTCGACGCAGCAGCAACTAGAAAAAGAAAAAAAAGATCCGGTCGTTGCGCAGCTTGAAAAAATTGTGCCAATTATTAATCGCTGGCAAGAAGTAAAGCTCAAAAAAAAGAGTGACAGTATTGATGCTACCATCGGCTGGTGCATTATAAGTGAAAACGGAAAATTTGATATTAATCAGTGGTTCGATTTTAAAGATAAAAAATTTAAGGGCGAGGGGGCACCGGCTGGCCAGATTGATGGCAAAAAGATTATGCAGGCAGTTTTTGCGGCACTCAAAAAATTTACGAGCGATAAAGATCTTTTTGAACCATTTGAAAAATTCTTAAAACAGCGGCAGTATAAACTTAACGATGTATCAGAATTGTTTGAAATTCCAGAATTTGTGCGTTTTTTTAATCACCAGCTTATGCCGGTTTTTAAGCCGCAGGATGATCAGTTGGAAAAAAAGAGCGTGTATTTGGCAGATATTTTTTCCGTCGATTCGGGCAAGGTTACCTTGCAACCGTGGATGCTTTCTGTAAGCATACTCAAACTATTTGGTCTTACGCTGGCAGGTGGTGATCTTGAAAAGCGTGAAAAAATGCTCCAGGAGATACTAAAAGATTATAAAGACGGAACGCAGATCCAACAACTTTTTGACACGTACTTGCAACAACTGTATGGCAAAGAGAGCAAATCAGTCGCCCAAGAGCTGCTCAGTGTGCTTAATCCAAAATTTGAAGCAGGTGTGTTTTCTGTGTTATGTTATGCGACAGTTGGCGCCGTTACGCAAAAATTGTGCGCGCTAATTGAAAAACGTACAACAAGTGATGAGTATCCTGCACCCTGTGCGGTTAAGAAACTCTATTGGCTTTGACAAAAAGGAATTACCTTGCAGATAAAGGCAGAGACAGTTGTTGGCATATTCATCCTGGTTGCATTGGGTGTCTTTTTTTACATGAGCTTTTTTTTGGGCGTTTTTCGATTTGATCGTCTTAAATATCATCAGTACGTTGTTTATTTTCAGGATGTTTCTGGTCTTGAAAAAAAAGCTGATGTGCGTATTGCTGGTGTCAAAGTTGGATGGATTGATAACATTGAACTTGCTACTGACGGGCAAGCGCAAGCGCGTGCTTCCATGATGGTGGCAAAGCAGTATATGCTCCATTCTGATGCGCATGCTATCATTCGCCAAGATGGTTTGCTTGGAACCAAATATATAGATCTGATACCGGGTGATGCTGATCTTTCGCGTCTACTTCCTGGGCAAGCGCTGGGCGCGCCAGGTAAATCGCCGGTAATTGTCGATGATATTTTGCACAAGGTGCGCGATATTGCAACTGATGTGCAAGAGGTGACGCATTCACTGCGTCAAAGTTTTGGTGGCCCTTCCGGGCAGGAAGAGCTTTCATCGATGTTCCGGAATTTTCAGCAAGCGGCTGAAAAAATTGCGTCGGTTTCGAATGTCCTTGATCGTACGCTTTCTTCCAATGAAGGAAATTTAAACGGTCTTCTTTCTGATCTGCGTGAATTTGCGCGCGATCTTCGTGAGAACTTTCCCGCAATGCGTGGCGGTATCGAGCGTGCCAGTATGGCGATCGATCGGGATGTATCGCGTGTTGCTAATAGTTTAGAGTCGACGGCACATGCAATCGAAGACGCGGCATTACATGCGCGTGATGGGTTTAAAAATTTAGGGTCAGTAGCCGAAAAGCTTGATGAAGGTAAAGGATTGCTCGGCAAGCTTATCAATGAAGATGAGACGTATCGCGATCTGAAAGTTACGATACAAGGGCTTAAAAACTATTTTAGTAAAATGGAGTCGGTTCAAGTGGTGCTTGATGCGCACGGCGAATTTATGTACCGCCCAGCTGAGCACGTGCAGTTTGAAGATGCCAAGGGATATTTCGATGCGCGATTCCATACGTCTGAAGATAAATTTTATGTCTTTCAAGTCGTTGGATCACAAAAAGGTCGCTTAGTGCGTATGATTCGTACCAAGCAGTGGTATGATGAAAATGGTCGGCCATTGCTACCAAGTGAACTTTTGATTGACCGGGTTGCGATTCCTGAGCTGATCGGTTTAATTGAAACGACCGATCGTTATCTTGACGTCTACAAATTTGGGTTCCAGTTTGGAAAAATTTATAAAGATATCGCATTCCGTATGGGGCTTTTTGAAAATACCGTAGGTTTTGGTCTTGATATTGATATTCCGTTTGGATGTCCTGATAAATTCAGATGGGTCACCACCTTTGAAGCATTTGATTTTAGAGGTCGTGATCGGTTGAATGATGTACGCCCGCACTTAAAATGGCTCAACCGTGTATTTATTCTGCGCAATATCTATTTTGCCTTTGGAGCTGACGATTTTATCAGCCGCCAAAACGCGAACGGATTTTTTGGCGGCGGTATCAGATTCTGTGATGATGACGTGAAATATCTCATGTCGGCCGTGGGCCTTGGTTCAGTATCGGGTGGTGGTGGTTAAGAGGTTCGCCGTTTAGTTTAAAAAATGATTCGCGTGGCGAGTGCAATTTTTTGCTCATCAAGTAGTTCAATGTTCGTTTCTTGGTATCAATAACGGGGGCCGTTTCCTTGAGTAGGTGCACGAGTGAGCGATCTTTTTGGAGTGCTTTTTTCAAACCAACGGCAGCAGGATTGAGCGTACTTAAATTAATTTTGTACTCTGCCATCCATGAAGCAAAAACATTTTTTAAGACCATGACACGTTTTAATTTTTCTCGTGCCTGCTGGACTGATTTTTGATAGCCGGGAAAAAGCGTAACGACGCGGCACTGGCGCAACGTGTCGTGAAGCCAGATAAATGCATTGAGTTGCTGTGTCTCACGATTAATATCCTCAATAAACGCAATCAGAGGGGAAATAAAATCAGCAAGTTTATCGGCTGACTGATATTTTTTCTGAATGGCGACGATGAGCTCTTTAGCAATAAGCTCGTGCGAAAGCGAATGCAGTTCATCAAGCGTTGTTTTACTATTCCACGCCGCCCAGTTATCCGGCTGATTTATTTTGTGATGGAGCCAAATGAGGCGCGCCCAGATACCTGCATAGCCACTGACTACTCCCATTAACGTCAGCGAAAAAAAATTTTCTTGCACATACTGTGCCAAAAAAGTGGTCAGATTTTTGATCTGTTTTTCTGCCGCGTCTTGCCACTGCTGACGAGAATCGATGATTGATTGAATCTGCTTTTGAAGCGAATACAGATAGTTGGTATTCATATTGGTATTAGTATTATGAATAACCGGTGGCTCGTTATGAATAGTGACGTTGAGTATTTGAGGCTTTTTTTCGCCATCAAGTTGTATCACTGCCTGATTTGGTTGATCTGCATACAATACAGCGTTTAAAAAAAGAGCGGCACAGGTGATCAATCTGATTTTCATTTGAAAACCTCCTTTATTTAGGTACGGGAAACATTTCGGTAAGTGCTTTTAAAAGCGGAATAATAAGAAAGCCTAAAATGCGTGGATCAAAATTATTTGCGGTGGATTGAGGTTGGTAAGCTGGGTTGGTAATCTGCTGATTTTCAGATACGCTTGCCTTATCATCAATCGTTATCTGTTTTTTAACGGTTGTTTCTGTTTGTTCATTTACGACCGTTATGGGTGATTGCTTGAAAACAATTTCGACGGTCTGTTCGTTTT
>JAGVKP010000019.1 GCA_020050475.1 Candidatus Babeliales bacterium | reverse complement strand
GTAAACCAGAAGGTCCAGTTGGTCGGTTCGCCTAAAAAAATCCAGCCGTAAAATGCGGCAAAGAGTGGGGATAAAAATGACGCGAATGATAAAAAAGTAGGCGTATATTTTTTGAGTAAATTAACATACAGATTGTGGCAGAGCAAATTGCTGACGACGACGACGACCGCCAAAATCGTCAAAAATGAACCGACATTTTCTACTGATTCGCCAGATTCAAACATCCATGAAGTAGCCAGTGCGAGTAGTCCGCCGCAAAACATACTGATGCTATTAATCGTCGTTGCTTGATAGTTGTGTAATTTCACCAGGCGGTGAATTAAAATCCAGCCATAACTTAATGAGGCAACTGAGATGAGAATCGCGCATTCAGGTATTGAGATCCAGTGAGTTGCCGCGACGGCATTTGCTGAACCGTTGAGCGATGGCAGTACATTTGGCACAAATCCAATAAAGCCAATCACGAGACCAATAATTTTTTTGACCGTTATTTTTTCTGAGCACATGAGATACGAAAAAAGATAGGTCATAAATGGTGACAAATTGTAAAGCAGGCACGCTTTTGAAGCGGTCAAGGTCTCGCTGCGCAGCGCCCAAAAGCGCAAACTGTATGGGATGTACGTCGTAAAAAGGATAATCTGTAGATAGTACCAGCCGTGCTTGCGATCAAATCGCCAATTAGTACCGTGCATAGCAAATTCATAAAGCAAAAGTAGGCTTCCGGCGCAAAACATGCGTACGCCCACCAGAAAAAGTGGCTGGCAGTTACAAGCCAACACTTTACCCAACGAAAAGGTGCCGGCAAAAAGTGCATATAATAAAACGATGAGATACATAAATGCTCACCTTCGCCGTTAATTAATGCTGAATGAAGAGCCCTGCACTTTGCATGCCGACGCTATGATATTACGTACATCAGGATGCACGACCCCTTTTTCATTCCAGAGAATAAATTCGTTACCGGTTATTGATTGAATCAGTTTTTCGGTCGCCGATAAGTCACTAAAATTGACGTAACATTTGGTTTTTTTGCGGCATGAAAGAACTGTTTTGCAAAGTTCATTGAAAATAGCGGTATGGTTTCGTTTTAATTCAATAAGTAGTGTTTTGATATCTTCAAATCGATTTACCAAAACACGGCGAGCGTTCGGGAGTTTTACCGCGTCTGCGCATATAAGGGGCGATGTCATGAGGGCAACAAAAAGCAATTTTTTCATAGTTTATTCTTTGCTAGAAGTTCTTGGATATATGAGTGCGTAATTTTCAGAGCCGTAGGGTAAATAGCATGCCAAAATAATTGAGCGAACCTCAGGTTCTAATTCGTCCTGACTATTCAAAATCTCGGCTTTGTGGCATTTTTCAACTAAAAGTTGACATGCGCTCTGAGATATGAATTTTTCATTGGGTGTCAATGTTGAGGCTTTTTCTACGTGGTCAAAGTTTTCGACACAATGCTGATAAAGAAAAAAAAGTAACAGATTACTCTTTTCTAATCGGAGCTCGTCTAAAAATCTATATACGCGATCTATTTTTTCTTGTGGAGTTTGGCAAATCCGTTGAGTGCTGACTCTGTTTATACCAACTACTATTTTAACGATATCCTGTTGTGTCTTTTTTGATGCCGCCTGCATCGCGTTTGCGAGTGGCAGAAGGGTCAATAAGAGCCAAAAGATCCGAATTGTCGGTTTCATTATGAATTCCAGTATGTTTGGGTAGATTTCTATCTGTCAATTTACCAAAAATCGGCATTTTTGCCAAGCGACCTGGCAACCAAGAGCTTGATTGGTTCAAGTTGATTTGATCATTTTTGCTATCAGTTCGATCGAAATTTTGGTTGTCGCAATCGTTATCGCAAGATCAAAAAGGGATTGATTCGAAAGATTAGCTGTTATCCCATTCATTTCAAGAAAATATAACATGCAGACCATCCCTGTCCGTTTATTTCCATCAACAAAAGGGTGGTTTTTGATAATGCCGTGTGCATAACAGGCTGCCATTTCATAAAGATTTTTATAGGCAAACGATTTTTCGATCGTAACTTGCGGTTGCCAAAGTGCCGATTCCAAAAGGCCAATGTCGCGCACCCCATAGGCCCCACCAAACGTCTTAATAAGATCTGCATGAAGATCAAGCACGTCACTTTTTTCCAAAAAAACGATCTTCTTGCGAGCCATCAATTTTTAGCCAATTTTTCAAGCACGGCTGAATATTTTTTTTTTATACCTTTATAAATCGCCGATTTCGATTTTTCGCGCGAAGGCTTCTTGATCGGCTCGATATGTATCGTTTTGCCGTCAGTTGACAACTTAAGTTCTGTTTCGTCAGTAATCTGTAAAAGATCCAAGATCGGTTTATCGATTATAATCGCGAAGCTATTACCGTGTCGCGAAAGTTTTTTTACCATTTTTTTACTCCTTGTGATATATGCAAAAGTATATACATCGTATATCCAAAGTTCAACGGTAAGCAGCCTGGCGCTTTCTTGCCCTTGATGGTAGATTCAGAGCGCACCTTTTTCAAAGGACCGTTATGAACCTCATGCTTGCAGTTATCACGATTGTTTTTTCCGTTTTTTCGACCGGTGTGATGACGTACATCGCCTTGGCAACCCCCATCGGGCCATGGATAGCGCCGACGCTTGTACTTATCGGTACGTTTGTGGTGCGTTTAACTGGATTCCGGGGAAATCAGTATAGCCAAGGGCTGGCACTCGTGACTGCAGGTGGTTCGGTAGGGGGTATTTTAGCTACCGCGCTTGCATTCTCTTTTCCGACCCTCTTTTTTCTTGATGCGCCATTTTTTAATCAACTCATGGTGCATCCGCTTGGTTTTGTCCTCTTGGTGAGCGGATTAGCCCTTGCCGGTGGGAGTCTTGGATTTTTGATAGCTGATCTTCTTGATCAAAAAATGATTAGTAAGGATGAGCTGGCATTTCCTATAGGTCAACTGACGTATAAAATGATTGCGGCGCAAAATCAGGTAAAAAAAGCGCTTGAACTAGCTTTTGGTGCAGTGCTGACCGTTATTTTTACGATTTTTCATGCCGGTTTGTTGATTATCCGTCCACTGGTGCCCGCGACCTTTACGCT
>JAGVKP010000084.1 GCA_020050475.1 Candidatus Babeliales bacterium | reverse complement strand
TCATTGGCAGACCAAAAACGCGCAACAATATCCTGCGCCATCTGTTTTTTTATTTCCATCGGATGCGCATTGCCAGCAGCTACTTTTTCTTGCCACATACTAATGGTTGGCGCTGGCGTGTGGAGTAAAATCTCCATATAGCGCCACATTAATTTGTCGGAGATCGACATGAGTTTACCGTACGCTTGGTCGGCCGGTTCTGCCAAGCCAATCGTATTGCCAAGAGATTTTGACATTTTTTGCACACCATCAAGCCCTTCAAGGAGCGGTGTCGTGATCACCACCTGCGGCTCTTGATGATACTGCTCCTGCAAAAAGCGGCCCATTAAAAGATTAAAGGTCTGATCAGTCCCTCCAAGCTCGACGTCAGCATCAAGCGCCACCGAATCATACCCTTGCATAAGCGGATACAAAAGCTCATGAAAGCCAATCGGCTCATGCGCCTGCATGCGTTTTGAAAAATCTTCGCGCTCTATAAGGCGCGCAAGCGTCGATTTGGCACACAGCGTCACCCATTCTTTAGGCGAAAGTTTATCAAGCCACTCAGCATTAAATCTAATGGTCGTTTTATCTGGATCTAATATCTTACTTACCTGCGCAAAATAGGTAGCGGTATTATGGGCAATCTCGCTTTCAGTCAACGGTGGTCGCGTTTTGGATTTGCCGGTCGGATCGCCAATTCGTGCGGTAAAATCACCAATTAGAAAAATAACGTTGTGCCCCATATCCTGAAACTGGCGCAATTTTGAAAGCACCACCGCATGACCAAGATGTAAATCAGGGGCGGTCGGATCGGCACCCAGTTTGACCGTCAATGATTTTTTTTTAGTTAACTTTTTCTTTAATTCTTCAGCAGAAACAATCTGTACTGTCCCTATCGCAAGAAGCTCTATCTGCTGATCAACCGTAAGATGAGATGCCATTATGCAGCTCCTAGCAATGAAGTAATGGTAGACCCTACTGAACTAATACCTGATACCATCATGATTCGTAACGAATAGGAAAAAAGAATAATGAGAATAAGGGGAATAATAAGCGCCAGTAGTTCGCCATCTTTAAAAATCTGACTCTCGGGGAAAAACGTAACTACCACATAGCGAAATCCATCAAGGATGAAGGTAAGGACCCCAAGCGCGACACTCGCATAAAAAATGGCGGCCATAAGCGCCGTCAATGCCAAGACCCACGACTCCTGCGTAGTCACACTTACGCTCACCAGATGAATTACCAAATAGGCAAGCAAGGCGATGCAAAAATAGGCAGCAGCACGAGCCAAATAGACCAGCGCTCTCAACCATACTGATTTAATTTTATCCGGATCAAGCGGCATAAAACGCACCCAGCCTACCCCGGCATACATGAACATTAATGCACCAAGAAAATCGACGTGCACCAATGGGTCCCACGCATAATAGCCAACGCGCGCCGGCGTATCATCACCAAGGCGGTGTGCCGCCCAGGCTTGAATATAACCGGACGTAGTCATCGTGATAATATAGGCAAATCCAAAAGCAACGAAGGTTGAAATAGTCTGCGCAACTTTAAGTGACACAAGCATGGAATCTCACTTGAGTTTGAGGCTTTTTTACGAGTTTAATGCAACCGCATCCATCGGTCAAACTGGATCTATTTTTACATTTTTTTTCTTCAGGCTAGAATAAGGCGGTAGCAAAAAGGAGCCGTTTCAATGAAAGCAGTTAAAGTAGAGCAGTCAAAATCAAGCAATTCACACATACAGCATACCCCACACACGTATCCCTGGTGGGCGGTCGTCATTCCTCCCTTTATTCTCTCGTTCATCGGATTTCTTTTTTATCGACCGTCGCTTCATTACGATTTTCAGTTTGATGATATTATCAATATCCAAAAATTTTACTCAATTCGGCATCACACCTTTTCAACAATTTTTCTCAACGGTCCGCGCTGGGTAAGCTACTGGCTCAACTCTATCCATTACCGAATCGGTAAATTTAACCCCTACTCTTATCGCCTTTTTAATGTCTGTATGCACCTATCGCTTGGCATTCTGCTTTTTTATTTTTTTTACTGGGCACTTTCACGTCGTCAACAATCGTCATTTTTCAGCAACTACCGCCTCTGGATCAGCTTAGTAGCCGCCGGACTTTTCATGCTCCATCCGGTTCAAACGCAAACGATATCCTACGTCATTCAAGGGCAGCTTGAAGGGCTTGCTACTTTTTTTTCCATCTTAATGTGTCTCACCTTTTTGGCTTATGCTTCGTTTCATCATATCCTTGCACGCATCACCTTTGCGGTAATTTTACTCGCGCTCGGTTTTTTTGGTTCTGGCACCAAAGAGATCATGATCGTTTCACCTTTTTTACTCCTGCTCGTTGATTGGTTTTTTGTCGCCCAAGGTGATTTTACCGATCTTAAAAAACGAGCGCTGCTCCACCTAGCTATTTTTATGACCGTCTGGGGAATGTATATCTACTACCTCAAACCGTCATTTTTTACGCAAGCGCTCGGGATGCAGATTAATGCCCGTAATAATATCGGGAATATTTTAACCGAACGCCAAACTGATCCGATTACGCCGCTGCATTTTCTTATCTCACAATTTAAAGTGATCCTTCATTACTTGGCAATGTTTGTTTGGCCATTTTCAATCAGCGTGGAATACGACTGGAAATTAGTTGCCGGATTTTTCGCTCCCGATTGCATCATACCGTTTATCTTATTAATCGCTGGTGCGTGGTATATTGCTCGCTTGTTACGCAAAGATCGTACATCGCTTATCGGTTTTGCCGCACTCTGGTTCCTGATTGCAATCGCCCCTCGTTCATCAATTATTCCTTCCTCAGAGCTCTTGGCTGATTACAAAACGTATATGGCATCATGCGCGGTACTTTTTTTATTGTCATCAGGAATCGTGTGGCTCGTATCGAACATTATTGCGACAATGCCAAATTTAGTTGACAATTGGCAACCGAAGTTCAAAACGGTAGCAACTGCAGGCCTTATCTGCCTCATGCTCAGCCCGATAGGTTATCTGGCGCGCGAGCGCAACAAAGTGTGGCGCTCCGGCGAAGATTTTTGGACCAATATTATCGCCAACGCACCAGGCAAAGCACGCGCCTATAATAATCTCGGTGTGGCATATTCAGAAAAAGGTAAAATGCTCGAATCAATCCCACTTTATAAAAAAGCAATCGCGATGGATCGCAACTACCCCGATCCGTGGAATAATCTCGCGGTTGCCTATTCAGCGACTGATAAACTTGATATGGCAATCAATACGATGAAACAGGCGCTGGCCATTCACCGTAACTACCCAGAAGGGTATAATAATCTTGCCTCATTTTTGATAGCAAAAAAAGAGTATGCGGAAGCAGAAAAGATGCTGCAGATCGCCATCAAATTGCGGCCATTTTATGGCAAAGCCTATTTTAATCTGGGGAAAATGTACGCCGAACAAAACAAAAAAGTAGAAGCACTTGACGCACTCCGCAATGCGTGCACCAAAGCCGATTTAGATAATCAGGCAGGATTCACGGTCTACGCAGCCGTCGCGATGGCTGCGCAAAGTTATAAAGATGCGATATTTGCTTACAGCAAGCTCCTTGAAATCGATCGCTCCTATGAAACGACCTTTAATTTAGCACATGCGTATGCGCTTGATCAGCAGTACCAAGAATCAATTAACATTTATCGTATGCTCGCTTCACGCAATCCGGCCGATGGTCGCTCATGGTATAATTTAGGCGAATGCTATCTGCGCATCAAAAATCAGCAAGAGGCGCTTACCGCATTTCAGCAAGCAAACGCACTCAACTTTCCGATGCCAAATTTGAAAATTCGCATTGCCGGCTGCTTGCATGATCTTGGCCGCATTGCCGAATCGAAAAAAATGCTGGAAGAGATTATTGCGCAGGAAACCTCGAGCCCAGAAATTAAACAGTATGCCAATGCAATACTCAGCGAAGTGATCCGTACAGAAAAAGCAGCTTAAATAATTTTTCCATAAGCATCATTACGTACTGCATCAAAGCACAAAAAACTTTATCTTAAATCGACTTATTGATAATCTTTAGCGCGTAAGACTTGCTACCATTGTTTGCAACAGAAAGAATTTCTCATGAAAAAAATAACTTTTGCTCTTTGCGCACTATCAGCTTTTGCTACTCAAGCGATGGAAGAAGCTCCTGTTTCTATTGAAGCTTTAAGCAAAATAATTGAGAGCAAATTTGCCAACGAAAGAGTATTGAAGCCTACTCAAATGGAAATAGAAAACGGAAAATTGGTATCCAAGCACCCCGTAAAAAATGCTAAAAAAACCCAACAGCCGCTGGTAGGCCCTTCTCAGTCAAAAAACGCACTATTGTATAGCACCAAGCCAACGTTAACTCCGCGCGCCATTGTGGGTGGCTCAATCGTCATCTCGACAGTTGCCAATCCGACCACAAGCAACTCTGGCAGCGCTAACGCTCCTGCTCGCGACGGAAAACAGGAAGATACCGACTCAAGCTTGGATTAATTTTTGAGCATCTCTCATCCGCGTATCGCATAGAGTTAAAGGGCCCCCTGCTCCTCACTAGCGCGAACCGTAGTGAAACCGGCGCATCTGCGGCTCGCAGATAAGTAACCCACTATCGCGAATGGCATATTGTACAGTAAAAAACAGGCTGG
>JAGVKP010000008.1 GCA_020050475.1 Candidatus Babeliales bacterium | reverse complement strand
CATGATTCAAAAACAAACGTATCTTGAAGTTGCTGATAACTCGGGAGCTAAAGAGCTGCAATGTATTCACATTGTAGGTAGTACACGCAAGCGCTATGCATATCTTGGTGATACCATTAAGTGTGCAGTAAAACGAGCGATTCCTGGTGGCATGGTAAAAAAGGGTGATGTCGTTGATGCTGTTATTGTTCGCACGGCAAAAGAATTTCGCCGTGAAGATGGTAGCTATATTCGGTTTGGTGATAATGCGGCTGTTATACTCAAAGATAACGAACCAATCGGCACCCGTATTTTCGGGCCGGTAAGTAGGGAAGTTCGTAAAAGTTATCCCAAAATAGTTTCCCTTGCTTTAGAAGTTTTGTAACGAGGTACTCAAGCTATGATGCGTCTAAGAAAAAATGATACGGTTGTAGTTGTCTCCGGTAAAGACAAGGATAAAAAAGGGAAGATTATTGAAATTTTGCCAGAAAAAGATAAAGTAATAGTTAAAGATCTTGGTCTTGTGACGAAGCACGCAAAAGCACGTAGGCAAGGTGAAGTGGGTGGTATTAAGCAACGTGAATCGTACCTTCATATGTCAAAAGTGATGCCTGTGTGCACTGCTTGTAATAAACCGGTCCGTGTGAACGTTGAACTCAAAGATGGTGGTGTCAGAGTTCGAATTTGTAATAAATGTGAACAGGCTTTCTAGAAATGATTAAGGGTTTTCAATGGCCACAGCGAGATTAGAAGAGTTATTCAAGCAAAAGATACGTTCCCAGCTGCAGAAGGATCTCGAGCTTCCTAATATTATGCAGGTTCCAAAGGTCTCTAAAGTTGTGATCAACGTTGGAGTAAAAGAAGCTGTTTCTGATACCAAAATTCTCAAAACAGTAGCAGACGTCGTCAAAAAAATAAGCGGTCAATCACCGGTACGGACATTAGCTCGCAAGTCGATTGCAGGTTTCAAGATCCGTGAAGGTATGCCACTTGGTGTGATGGTTACGCTCCGTGGACAACGCATGTACGATTTTCTTGATCGTTTCATCAATTTGGCGTTGCCCAAAGTTAAAGATTTTCAAGGGCTTTCACCAAAACTCGATGGCCAAGGGAATTACAACGTCGGCATTAAAGAATGGTCGATTTTTCCTGAAGCTGACAGTAGCGTAGAGGCTCACGTTGGCGGACTGAATGTGACGATACATACTACTGCTGAAACGGATAAGGAAGGGTATGCTTTGCTCAAAAGTTTTGGTATGCCGTTCCGTCAAAATAAAGCGAAATAAGGAAAATCAATGGCTCGTAAAGCGATGATTGAGAAAGCTAATAAAACGCCTAAGTTTGCTGTGCGCCAGAGAAATCGTTGTAAGCTCTGCGGAAGACCGCGGGCTTTCATGAGAATTTTTATGATGTGCCGTCTGTGTTTTAGAAAGCTTGCATTAGATGGTGTACTTCCAGGCGTTAAAAAGACAAGCTGGTAAAACAGGCAGAAGGAACAGAAAACTATGTCAATTGACTCTATCGGTGATTTTTTAACGATTATAAGAAATGGGGTTGCTCTCGGTAAGCGAGAAGTTATCGCTCCCTATTCAAAAATGAAACTGAGCATAGCATCGGTGCTCAAAAATGAAGGTTTTATCAGAGAGTTTCAGGTTGTTGACCAAGACGCTGTGATAAAAAAGATTAAAGTTACTCTAAAATATGTTGATGGCGAGTCGGTTATTCATGAGCTTACGCGTATTAGTACGCCAAGCAGACGTGCCTATGGTAAATCAAAAGGCATGAAACCGATTATTGGTAAGTTCGGCATTTCAATTCTTACGACAAATAAAGGCATCATGACTGATAAGCAAGCGCAAGCTCTTTCGGTTGGTGGCGAAATTATTTGCTCCGTGTGGTAAGGGGTACGCAATGTCAAAAATTGGAAGAAAACCGATCGATTGTGGAGCTGTTTCTATTGAAATCAAGGGAAACAGTATTCATTATAAAGGCAAAAAAGGTACGGGTGTCCATGAATTGCCTGAGTGTCTTAACGCAGAAGTGGTTGATAAAAAACTCAAACTTAACTGCCAAGAGCATTCACGTGAAAATAAAATACTGTGGGGGTTGCACAGAGCGCTGTTGGCCAATGAGATAAAAGGCATGGCGGATGGATTCAAGCAGGATGTAAGTATAACCGGTCTTGGATTCAAAGCTGCTGTCTCGGGAAAAAATGTCGTCTTTTCTCTTGGTTATAGCCACAAAATCAACTTTGTTTTACCTGAGGGTGTAACGCTCACGACCGATAAGACTGGACAGATGCTTGCAGTTGAAGGTAATGACAAAGAGCAAGTAGGACTTGTTGCGAGTAAAATCCGCGCATTGAGACCGCCTGAGCCGTACAAAGGCACTGGTATCAAATTGGCTGGTGAAGTGATTGTTCGTAAAGCAGGTAAAACTAAAGCTGCATAGTAAATAGGGAAACTCTCGTGTCATTGTTAAGAAAACTAAAATTAAGAGCTGGAAAACGAGCGCTTCGCGTGAGAAAAGCGGTTAAAGCTTCGGGATTACTGCGTGCGTCGGTTTTCAGAAGCGCCAATCATATCTACGGTCAGATTATTGATGATGTAGCTCATAAGACGCTTGTCAGTTGCTCATCACTTGAGATGAAAAAATTGACCGGCGATAAATCTGAAGTTGCTAAAAAAATTGGTATGGAACTTGCAAAGCGAGCTCTTGATAAGGGTGTGGCCAAAGTGGCCTTTGATCGTGGTGCTTCCTTGTATCATGGTCGCGTGAAAGCATTTGCTGATGGGTTGCGCGAGGGCGGATTAAGCTTATAAAGAACTAATTGGTAGGAATAAAGATGGCGCAAGAGCGTAAAGAAAAAAACTTTGTTGATGCAGTTGTGAATGTTCGTCGCGTAACCAAAGTGACGAAGGGTGGAAAGCGTTTTTCATTCTCAGCATTCGTTGTTTCCGGTGATAAAGAAGGAAACGTCGGCATCGGTACAGGAAGCAGCAAGGAAGTGTCAAGTGCTATTGCCAAGGCAACAACAAAAGCACGAAGAAGCATGTTTAGCGTGCCGGTCAGAAATAAGACCATACCGTACGATGTCATAGGAAAACATGGCGCAAGTCGCGTTATTCTTAAGTCAGCTTGTAAGGGTACTGGGGTGATTGCAGGTGGTGCTGTTCGTTCTATCATGAAGGTTGCTGGGATAGAAGACATTTTGGCAAAATCTCTCGGCTCGTCAAATAAGCAAAATGTCGTAAAAGCAACGCTTAATGCACTGGCAAAATTAAGAACGCTTCAAAGAATGACGCAACTGCGTGGCAAATCAGCGATGGAAATTGTAAAGGGAAGTCATGTTTCAGCTCAGTAATCTCACCGCATTAGTAAAAAAACGCAAAAGAATTGGTCGTGGTGGTAGCCGTGGCGGAACGTCTGGTAAGGGTAATAAGGGTCAAAAAGCGCGTACTGGTGGCAAAGGTAAAGTAAGGACTGCTTTTGAAGGTGGTCAAATGCCATTGGTTAGACGTTTGCCAAAGCGCGGATTTAATAATAAAAATTTTCAAACTAAATTCGCCGTTGTTAATCTTGCTGCTCTTGAAAGTGGATTTGAAGCGGGACAAGAAGTGACAGCTGAACTGCTCAAACAAAGAGGGATTTTAAAAGGTGCTGAAGCTGCGAGAGTAAAAGTTCTCGGCAATGGGACCTTGACGAAAAAATTAGTTGTTCGTGTCCACGCGGCAAGCGAATCAGCGGTCAAAATGATCGAACAATGTGGTGGTAAGGTAGAGTTAGTAAAGGAGATTTGAAGTAGTGGTCCTTGTTAAAAACTTTAAAAATATTTTTTTGATACCTGAGCTCAGAAAGAAAATTGCTTTTACGCTTGGTGTGTTGATAATAAATAGGCTTGGAACGTTTATTCCTGTTATCGGGGTGAACGTCCCGATGCTGGGTGAATATATGAAAAGAGCTACAGGGGTCGGTGGACTACTGAGCTACTTGGATGTATTTTCAGGAGGTGCGCTAAGCAAATCAACACTTTTTGCGCTTGGTATTATGCCGTATATTACTGCATCTATTATGATGCAGATGCTGGGAATGACGGTGCCTCATTTTGAGCAGCTCTTGAAAGAGGGCGAATATGGACGGAAAATCATCAATCAATACACGAGATATCTTGCCATTGGGCTGAGCATCATGTACAGCTACGGTTACGCGATGTATCTCGAACATGCAAATTTAGTCTATACGCCCGGATGGGGATTCAGGTTCGTCTTTGTCCTTTCTTTGACGGTAGGCTCAATGTTTGTCATGTGGCTTGGTGATCAAATTTCGCTCTATGGTGTAGGTAACGGCAGCTCGATGATTGTTTTTACCGGTATCGTTTCGCGCTTTCCTGAGTATTTCATAAAAACGAAAGCGCTTATCGATATTGGGACGATGGAATTGTGGCAGGCGGTGCTGATTTTAGCTATCTTCATATTTATTACGGCTTGTATTGTTTACCTTGAAAAAGGTGAACGAAAAGTGCCGGTCCAGTATGCAAGAAGAATTATTGGTCAGCGTATGTATGGCGGTCAAAGTACCTACATACCGTTCAAAATCAATACTGCTGGCATAATGCCGGTCATTCTGGCGTCCTCTGTTTTACAACTACCAGCAACGTTGGCGGTTATGCTTTCAAGCAGGGGTGAAATATTCCGGCGTTTTGCTGAGATGATTGCTCCCGGAGCATTACTTTTCAACGTCATTGAATTTGTCCTCATCGTCTTTTTTACCTTTTTTTATACTGCTTTAGTATTCAATCCGGATGAACTGGCTGAGAATATAAAAAAGAGTGGCGGGTACATTTTAGGAATACGCCCAGGTAAAAAAACAGCAGATTTTTTCAACTATATTCTGAATAGAATTGGGTTGGTTGGGGCACTCTATCTGGCATTTTTGGCCTTATTGCCAAATTTCATG
>JAGVKP010000100.1 GCA_020050475.1 Candidatus Babeliales bacterium | reverse complement strand
GGCAAATATGGTTATCGATGGCCACTATAGCACCCAGCACAACACCTATACCTTCGCCGGGATTATTGAAAAAGGCGACTATTCACGCGTAATCGTCACGTTCGTCAAAGAAGTCCCTAATCCGCACAGCATGCTCTATGCATCAGCGGTCGCCGTTCCGCTTTTTGAAAAGATCGCCGAGCAGTGCATTCTGCACGAAAAAGCACTCTGACACCAATTGCCTATTTTAGAATTTTCAGATAGAATTATAAAGGTGCTTTACTAGAATTCAACTGAGTACAACCATGCGCACACTTCTCGTTTTATCTCTTTTTTTGGCAAATGCACTTTCAGCAGTTAAAAAAGAGCCTATATATCTTCCCGGCGAGCATCCATTTTCGATGCTTTGGAAATGCAATCAAAGACGAGAATTTAACAAAGCAAAAGCGGTAAAAGTTGGTCAACTTATAAATATTTGGAATACCTCTGATTTTTTTGATCCGGGAACAGAGTATATTGTTATTCATAAAGACACAACCGTAGTACCAAATACGGGAATTAATAGTTACTCCCTTACACTTAAGGGCACAGAAAAGAGTACTCCTGCAATACAAGTCACTTTTAAAAAAGACCTTGGCACTATTTCCTTTGCTAAAGAATCCATAGAAAATGAAAAATTGTCGGTTATCGAAAAAAAACTGTATAAGCTTAAAAAAGAGATACTTAGCAAGTATAAACTCGATCAACCAATAGCTATAAAATCTTCAAAAAAAGATATTTCAAACACCTATCAGTTAGTCAAAGAAAGTGAAGATGAAAATGGGACTATTTCAACAATTCTTGAAAAAGAAGCATTCAGTTTTCGCAAACTTCAGATTCGTGAGATCTTGAAGGATACAAAAAAAATGAATGCTGATAACGGAAAAACTAATCAACACGTGTACCGCCTCACCTATTCATATGTACCGAATTGGAAAACAATTCCTACCCTTTGCGCAGCAACAATCGGCACTCTCGCATCTATTTACTACCAACTATCCAAAAAATAACTCGCTTTATTTTTCTGCTCCGGGTGCTCCGCTAAAGAACCGATTTACCGTATCAATAAATTTTTGTGTCGGTTTTTTCCACCACGGGACGGTCGCATACTGACGGATTGCCTCGCGCAATGACGACAGTGAAAAACTATTCATCATCGTTTTCCATGGAGCTTTATCGAGAGGTACCGAGCGATACGCGGCTACTTCATGCGCCACGATTTGCAAAAAAATTGCTTGGGTAAAATTTAATTTTTCAAGCTCGTTTTTTATTGTTCCTAATTCACTCAAATCGACTAAATTCATCTGCTGACCGATCTGCATAGAAAGCAGCTGATCCTTTACCGGATTTAATGCAAGCGGCACCCCTTCGATCGAGGTACCAAGTGTTGCAATTTTTTCGCCGGTTTCAAGATTCCATAATTCGGTAGCGAAATTGCTCCCCAGGAGCACGCATCGTTTTCTTTTTTGATCATATGAAAGCGCATTTTCAACCATTTTTGTTTTAATCGCGCGGCTCTCTTTCAACTCTGGTTGACCTGACGGATTCAGTTCATACACCGCACGCGTAATGGTAACATCTACCGGCGTAACAATATTTTTGAGCGCCGTTGCCAAATCTGCCGGCTTGGTAACCAGCTCAAGCTGCGAACCGATAAAATCCATAAATACAATATCATCTTTCGTATCAATTGAAGCAACTTTTTCAAGCGTGCCCATACTCCAGATTTCAATCGTCGTATCGTAAAAAGCAATCGCTGCAAAGGCGCCCCGTCTATCGATGGCAACGTGCGTAATAATATTCTTGATCTCTTTAAGTGAGATATCACCAAAGGCTGATTCTTCTTGCTTGATTACCGGTTTTTTTGAAATAGTACGAGCGGCTTTAATGTTGCCTGTTTTCCAATCAAAAATAATGAGTGTATTATCTTCATCTGCCGCAAGCAGCTGTGCGCCAGACTTAAAAAAAGCCGCTGCGACAATCTGCTTATTGTAGTTAATTTTTTTTATCAATCTGCCAGTTGCTGTTTCCCATGCATAAAGCACACCTGATTCAGTTGCGCGTACTATCCTATCTCCTGTCGGACTAAAAAAAACAAGCGGCGCACCAACCATATGCGGCATATCTTCGCGTTCAACCTTCAGGTGATATTTTACTGAGCCATCATTCGTATCAATGACGACAATCGACCCAACTTCTTCGACGAATGCCAGTAATTTACCTGCAGGATCAAAAGCAGCATTGACAAAATAAAGCGATAAATCTTCACCCAATTGAATTGGGGTCAGTCGAAATGGGACAAATCTAAAAATATCGCGCGTGAGCTGATTGGTTGCAACGAGTCTACTAACGACCTTTGCAAGTAACTCTTCTTTGAGTGGCGCAAGCATAATCAAATAAGGGTCGTCTTGATACTCTTTTAAAACGATACTGTTTTGAAAATAGTCGACCAGAGCATTAATTATCTCCTCCTGCAAAGATGATAATTTTAACTGCTGCGCAATTGAAAAAAAAATGGGAAGATCTGAAAAGTTTTTTAGTGCATCAAACGGTTCTTGCGTACTTGCATATGCCACAAATCGTTCAAACTGCTCTTTAGTAATACCAATCAGATTGACACTATTTTTTTTGCATAACTTTGCAAGCTCGGCATCAGAAAGGCGCTGACAGACGGCCGGATCAAAATTAAATTTTTCTTTTTTTTCAAGAACAGCCGTAACCGCATCAAGCCAAAATATAAAAAAGAATGGTATTGCGATTAAAATAATTTTTTTCATACTCTCACCTTTTATTGCGCTTTATTTTATTTTTTTTAGTGTACTCACAAAAAAGAACGCTTATCAAAGATTACTACGCATAAAAAAAAATTATTCTCGCTGCAGGCCGCTACGCTTGCGCATGTCCTTGATGCCGGAGATGATCACGCCACTTGGCTGCTCTCTTCATCCTGCTGATCTCTAAACGTCGTTGGCCTGAAAAAACTTTGCCGTATATCTTTTTTACGCACTTCGTACTTCTTTATTTTTTTTACTGATCGCTGTAGCGCATATACCAGCAGTGCTCCGGAAATACCCCCTAAGAAGCTGACCAAAAATACATAGCGATACGGAAGCATTTCAACAGATTGTACGCTGCCAATCATCTGCTGGCCAAAACCAAGCGCTTTTGAAAGCCAATCACGCGCGCCCCCAAGTTGTAATTCAACATCTTTTTTGAACTGTCCCCATTCAACGTGATCGGCTGACGGCGGCACCGGTGTATCAGCTTTAAGCAGGCCACCAGAAATCGCGATGACAAAAAAGATAACTATCACGCGCGTATCAGCTCTTTTTTTCATTAGGCTGCTCCTTTTTTTCTGTTACCGGTTTTAAAATATAATTTTTTACCAAATCGGTACCGCGTGGAATAACCTGTAAATCATTTCGCACGCTAGGAAATTTTTCCTTAATTTTTGTTATTTTTTTAAGATCTACCGTTCGTGCTAATTTTTGTGCTAGACAGGCAGCAAGAACTGCCTGCGATCTTTGTTCAACCGATGGCTGCAAAGTCACAGATCTTTTTCCTGATTTCGCTTTATATTTTTTTAAAAGTGGCAGCGGATCGCCAAGACATGTTTGATTGTCTTGTGCCGAGGTAACCAGATGAACATCGAGAACTCTTTTGCAAAGATACGCAGCCAACTTTTCAGGACTTGCATAACAACTATCAACCCATAGCGTCGAGCACGGAAAGTTTTTTTCTAAATAGAGAAGGATACCAATAAGCCATTCTGCTTTAATACCCGCAATTCTATCAACAATCTTTGAACTCTCTGAACCATGACCGGTGAAATGGAAAAAAAATGACTTATTTTTATGATTTGGTAGCAGCTTTGAAAACAAGCAGACTGGATCGCAATACCATTTTTCTATTTTGTTTTTTTCAGGCTCAATCAACTCAGGCTCTGTCAACTCTGAAAATGCCGCACTATTAACCCATGAAAGTTTTTTATCGCGCGGCTCAAGATAGAAAGCGCCACGAGAAGTATCAAAAAAACGCCACTCCTTTTTTTCAAAAGCAAGCGCCAATGAAAGCAAATCAACCGTCAGCTCAGGAATAGTTTGTTTTTCGTAATTCACGTGAGCCCAATTGCCCAATCCCATCTTAAACTGTACCAGTGATTGATGATCAACGTTCAGATCATTTTTAATATGATGCCATGCGTCCGCGCGACGGGCCAAATATGATAACCAGATCATGGGGGAAATAAACATGGGTTGTTTTTTGTAAAGGCCACGGCAAAACTCAAAAGTGAGTGGGTCAATCGTTTTTTTTAATGAGGTGTCCTTTTCATTCGTAATGAACGTTACGTTCTCTACTTTAGGGCTGAAAAATGGCTGGAGATGATTATGCGTCCACAAAAAAAATAAACCTATTATAAAATGCTGTTTCATAGGCATCCCTTTTGAATTCTCAGCATACCGGTAAAAAAAAACGCCGAGCAAGAATGCTCGACGCTTTTTTATTTTTAATGAGATGGAACGGTTAGTACATACCTCCCATGCCACCCATACCACCGCCATGATGACCATGAGCAGGTGTTTCTTTTTTCTCTTCAGGAATATCGCAAATGATCGCTTCAGTGGTCAATAGAAGTCCTGAGATCGATGCCGCGTTTTGCAATGCCGAACGCGTTACTTTCGCAGGATCAATGATACCAGCGCTGATCATATCAACAAATTCGCCAGATTTAGCATCAAAACCAACATTCGTCGATTCCGTTTTTACCCGATTGATAATAACTGACGCTTCGTGCCCAGCATTTGAAGAAATAATGCGCATCGGTTCTTCAAGTGAACGCCACACAATCTGCGCGCCAAGTTTTTCGTCACCTTCAAGTTTTAACTTGCTGACAACTTCTTGTGCACGAAGTAAGGCGACACCACCACCGGCCACAATCCCTTCTTCGACTGCCGCACGCGTTGCGCTCAATGCATCATCAATACGGTCTTTCTTTTCTTTCATCTCTGTTTCAGTTGCTGCACCGACCTTGATAATTGCAACACCGCCAGCAAGCTTTGCCAGACGTTCTTGCAATTTTTCACGATCGTAATCAGAGGTAGTCAGATCAACTTGCGCTTTGATTTGCGCTACGCGACCTTTGATGGCAGCGGTTTCACCCTTGCCTTCAACTATCGTGCAATGATCTTTAGTGATAATCACCTTTTTAGCACGACCCAAATCGCCCACAACTACTGATTCAAGCTTGAAGCCAATATCCTCAGAGATGAGTTTGCCACCCGTTAAGATAGCAATATCTTCAAGCATCGCTTTACGGCGATCGCCAAAGCCCGGCGCCTTGACCGCTGAAACGGTTAAGGTACCGCGAAGTTTATTGACGACCAACGTAGCAAGCGCTTCGCCTTCAATATCTTCCGCGATAATCATTAACGAACGACCAGATTTGGCTACCTGCTCCAAAAGTGGCAACATGCTTTTCATGCTTGAGATTTTTTTCTCATAAATAAGAATAACCGGATCGGTAAGTACCGCTTCCATTTTCTCAGCATCAGTAATGAGGTACGGAGAGATGTAGCCGCGATCAAACTGCATACCCTCAACGACTTCAAGCTCGTTTTCCATCCCTTTTGCTTCTTCAACGGTGATCACACCATCGCGGCCAACTTTTTCCATTGCTTGCGCAATTTGTTGACCAATTTCAGCATCAGAAGCGGAAACCGTTGCTATCTGTTCGATCTCTTTTTTAGAACTTACTTTTTTTGATTGCGATTTAATAAATTCAACAGCCGCCAAAACTGCTTTATCAATACCGCGCTTAAGTTCCATCGGGTTGGCACCGGCGGTAACAAATTTGTTACCTTCTCGAAAGATCGCTTGTGCCAAGACCGTTGCCGTCGTGGTACCATCACCAGCGACATCGGCAGTCTTACTTGCCACTTCGCGCACCATCTGCGCACCCATATTTTCTAATTTATCTTTAAGCTCAATCTCTTTGGCTACTGTCACACCATCTTTAGTGATTCCTGGAGCGCCAAATGATTTTTCAAATGCGACGTTGCGACCACGGGGCCCGAGGGTAACCTTTACCGCGTCGGCCAACGTATCGACACCCATGCGAATTTTCTCACGAGCCTCAACGCCGAATAAAATACGCTTTGCCATAATCAAATACTCCTTACTGGATTTGTCGATTCATCATTAGCTACCGGATGAAACAACACCCAAAATTTCGTCTTCTTTAACGATAAGATACTCATTTCCTGCCTCTGTACCTGCATATTTTGGTACAAAAACAACATCTCCGGCTTTAACCGCCATCGGAAGTCTTTTACCTTCAGACGTCGCCTTGCCAGCACCTACTTTAACTACTTCATAGGTTTGTGCTTTTTCTTTGGCAACTTCAGGAATAAAAAGACCACCCGCAGTTTTTTCCGCTACCTCAAGACGCTTGAGCAACACACGGTCAGCCAAAGGAGTCAATTTATCATACATGCTGGTCTCCTTACGAATACAACTATTTTTTATAGTAAAAACCTTAACTACTTCTGAGCAACCCCGAGGCTAAAAGAGATAGAGCTTGAGGCACTTTTTGCCTATTGCCACCCTATTAAACCTACAGCAAGCGACTCAATTTTTATATCAAAACCTGATTCACATTTTATAACTTATAAGATGAAAGTCAACCCCAAAAAAAGCGCTGTTACAGGGACCGGCTTGCAGCCCGATCCTGACAGGAAGAAAAGCCAATTTATGTGCAGCATTATCCTTTGTCATCTTCCTGCGCAGCTTTAACCGCCTGCTTAACGCGCTCAGGGGTCGGCTGGACCAATCCGATAATATTGTTACCTGGGTCTTTAAAACGGGCAATAAAGGCATATTCTAGATCCGTCGGCTCAGTTACAAACGAAATAGAATCCTTAAATTCCTCAAAAAAGGAATGGAGATCGTCAACATGCAAAACTAAACCGGTATAATGATCCGGAAGCTCCTGGTCAACCTGATATAAAAATAGCTTCACTCCGTGCACTTCAAATTCTGCCCATTTGCCCGGCACCTGAAAGGTCATTGGCAAGCCAAGCTTTTCATAGAAAGCAGTACTGGCAGCCAAATCATTCTGCATGAGGCTAATCATTGAAACACGTAGACCGAAATTCATATGGTTTTTCCTTGCAAGAGACTATTATGGTAGCATACCAGTCATGAGCAAAGGAGTCACGATGAGCACCGAGAAAGTCAAACTACTGCCATCACTCATTTCAGCAGACCTTATGAATCTTGAAAAAGAGATACGGAGCCTTGAACCCTACTGCGACGGTTTTCATATTGATGTCATGGATTACCATTTTGTGCCAAATTTAACCTGGGGACCTGCGTTTATTGAGCAAATTGCTTCAATAACCAAGCATCCGCTGACTATTCACCTGATGGTCCAAGAGCCTGAATCTCTGAGTACACTAATCAAAGCGCGCCCGGGCGATACGATCATTTTTCATATTGAGTCGCATGTCAACCCCCAACGGCTGAGTACATTTTTGAAGCAAAAAAAATTAAAAGTTGGGCTATCTCTTAAACCATCCACCCCCTTGAGCACCATCAAGCAATATTTACCGTTGATCGATGAGCTCCTTTTAATGTCGGTGCAGCCAGGGTTTTCAGGACAATCGTTTATCCCTGAATCACTGGACCGACTCAAAAAAATTTCTCGTGAAAAAAAAGAAACCGGTATGCCGTTTATGATAAGCATGGACGGTGGCATTGATGAAAATAATATCAATCAACTCTATCAGAACGGCATGGAGGCAGCAGGAATTGCGTCAGCAATTTTTAGTAAACCAGACCCGATCAAAGCGCTCATACATCTCAGAAAGCTGTGCGACAACTAACGAGCACCATGACCTTTTAAGAATGCTCGAATGCGCGGCGAAACAACATATGAAAGCGCTGTTTGGCCATCAAGATCGGTTGCATTCATAAACCGTTCGTAATCAACACTATCTTTATGAAATACTTCAAGCGCTCGATCAACAATCATCTTAATGGTATCAAATGATTGTTGATCATCTGAACTTACATAGGCAGCCAAAAGAAGCGGCGTAAAACCATTAAGCTCAGTACGATTATTCATAAATCGATTAAATGTTCGTCGATCATCACCAAAAACTTTTTTGTGCATAGCCAAAAGCTCTTTAACTGCCGACGCGTGACGCCGCTCAATCGCCAAATGAAGCGCGGTGCGCCCATGCACATCGGCGTTATTGAGCAAAATACTTACCCAAACGGTATCATCGCGGACTATTCCTTTTTTTAAAAGCGCAGTCACCACATCTTTTTTAAAAAAATCAGCTGCAGCGGTAACAATTTGCGTAATGTAATTTACATTACCATCTGATGCGGCATTCATAAGAGCGGTCCAGCCACCTTCATCCCGGCCGGTAAGGATATATAAAAATGCCTGATAGTTATCTTTAAAATTGGTGCTAAAATTTTCGAACAGTTTTTTCATCTGAGCTTCATGACCATCGTCGGAGGCTAATTTTAAAAGTTCGCCGCCAATAGCCTTCAGCTCTTTGGTCTGCGGGTCATCAAGATCAACATCATCGCGCGCTCCGTATTCAAGTAAAAGCCATCGATCGCTTGGATCGACCGTCAACGTCGTCGAACTGCGGCCAAATGAACCACGTGCATTAATAAAGGCTTGGTAGTATTCAGAATTTTTTCCCAATACTTCCTGTGCTGCTTTCAGGATAAGTTCAATAATGCGTGATGCGCTATCATAGGTAGCAACCATGAGCGGCGTCCAGTTCATGTGATTTTCAGACGTATTCAAAAATTTGAAAAAAAGCTCTTTATTACCCTTTAAAGCGTACTTAACTTTATTGAGCAAAAGATTGACGATTGCAATTTCTCGGCGCTCAGCAGCAATAAAAAGCGGTGTTCGCCCATGGACATCCTGTAGATTGACGATCTGCAAATATGAATCCAGATCGTT
>JAGVKP010000098.1 GCA_020050475.1 Candidatus Babeliales bacterium | reverse complement strand
ACCGCTACTTTGAGCACCGCCCGATGGTGCATAATGCAATTTTCAATCTCTTGGGGATAAATAATGAGCCCTTTATTTTTGATAATGTCCCGCTCGCGACCGGAGATCACCAGTCGCCCGTACACATCAAAAAAGGCGCAGTCGCCGGTATTAAGCCAACCATCTTGTAAAACTGCTCTCGTCTGCTCCGGGCTGTGATAATACCCAAGCATAACATTGCCCCCCTTGACCCACAGGTTACCCGTTTTACCGGTAGGTACCTCGTGCTGGTCATCATCGCGAATTGAGCACGTAAGACCGAGCACCGGCTTGCCAACCGTATTGGGTGCTGCAAGATCATCGTCAAAATTGACGGCAATGAGCGGCGACGTCTCGGTCATTCCGTACCCATTACAAATTTTTCTTCGATAGATAATTTCAAAACCTAAGCGAATTTTATCCGGCATCGCATCCCCACCCGAGACAAAAACGCGTACCGTATTGAATCGAATTGTTTTCATGAGACAAAAAAGACCATAGAGCGCCGGAACACCCAAGACAATCGTCGGGTCTTTCGTAAGCGCCTGCGCAATGGCTCGACGATCAATTTTAGGGACAATAATGACCGCGCAGCCAACAAAAATATTACCCCAGATGCAGGCTATTTGCGCAAAACTGTGGAAAAAAGGCAAAACCCCAAAAATACGATCATGCTGATCGACATCAATGCGCGCCATCCCCTGCGCAATATTAGTCAAAATGCAACGTGAGCTGAGCATAACTCCTTTGGGCACACCGGTCGTACCAGAGGTATACAAAAGTGCAGCAAGTTCATCTGGCGCTCGATCAGGAACGGTCAACGCATCAAGCTCTTCATGCGATGGCATCGGCAATGCTGCCATCTGCACAGTCGTCAAAAATACTATCCGCTCGCCGACTGCTTTACTCACTTTTGATTCATGAATATCACTGACAATAAATGCCGTTGGCTGTGCATCGTTAATAATATGCGCAAGCTCATTTTCATGTAAAAAGGTATTAAGCGGCGCAACCACGGCCCCGGTCTGCCAGGCACCGTAATACGCAACGTAAAAATCAATCGAATTTTCAATAAGGAAGCATACGCGATCGCCTGGCTTGATACCCTTTTGGCGTAAAAAAAGTGTCAGCGCGGCTGCGCGTGCATACAGCGATGCAAAGCTCACCGTTTCAGTTTCGGTGATCAGTGCCGGTCGATCAAAAAAACGCTGCGCCGCTTTTTTGAGCAAGCCGCCGACACATTCATACTGCGTCTCGCTTAAAAGAAAATGATGATAAAAATCAAACCGTTTTTGTTCTTCTTGCTCAATAGTGCGCATCTTCTACTCCTGGCACGCAATGACTGAGACCGGACAGGATGCGACTGCCTGCTTGATTTTTTCCGCGTTGGCCTGAAGATCGGCATCTTTTTTTACGTGACTAATATCAGTTACTTGAAAAACCTCAGGCGCAATAAATTCGCACGTTCCGCAACTAATACACCCCGGATTGATCCAAACTTTTTTCATGGAAAATCGCCCCCTGCGCGAGCAAATGAAACACAAAAGTATAAATTACGGTATACTCTTTTTATCATAATAACATTTTTTCATTTATCAAAAATGATTTTAGCGCAAGGTATCAAATGAAAGAACAGTCGCGCGGTGTACTCGTCGCGCTTGAAGGGATTGACGGCTCAGGAAAAAGTACACTTGCCGCTACGCTGCATAGACGATTTACGGCGAACGGCATTCCTGCATTAGCAACCCGCGAGCCGGGCGGTTCACTTTTAGGAAAAGCTTTGCGCGAGCTTTTACAGCATCGTCAGTGTACGATCAACCCGCAGGCCGAGTTTCTTCTTTTTGCCGCCGATCGATCTCAGCATATGCAAGAGGTGGTCTTTCCGGCACTCAATCAAGGAATACTGGTCATTTCGGATCGCTTAGCCGACTCTTCGCTGGTCTATCAAGGATATGGCAAAGGAGTTGATCAGAAGATGATACAATCAATCAATAGCTGGGTTATGAGCAATCGCGAACCTGATCTGATATGCTATCTTGCTATCGATCAGCAGACCGCCCACGAGCGTATTACCGCTCGCGGCAAAAAACTTACCACTTTTGAAAAAGAATCGGCAGTATTTATTCAACGATTAATCGACGGCTTTGAAAACCTGTATGCCAATAAAAAAAATGTTATCCGCCTTGATGGTACACAATCGGCAGACCGCGTGGCTAACGAAGCATACGAAAAGATTACGGCATGGCTCAAGCAGAATCAATAACCAATTTTTTAGCGGCTTTAGATCAGCATCAGGCTCATCTTGCACTCGGATCACCAACTTCAATAGGCACGATACTTATTGATTATCTTCAAAAAAAATGGTGCCCCAAAAATAGCTGCAAAGCGTGCCACCTATGCATCGAAATTGCTCAAAAAAAACATCATGCGCTTTATTGGGCACAACCGGAAAACAGCTACACCCTTGATATGATTGATGAACTGTTGGCACAAACGGCATTTTCGTTGGCAGATACCGCCTTATCATTCATTGTCATCGATCAAGCAGATCGCCTTTCTGCTGCATGCGCCAATAGAATGCTCAAAATTGTGGAAGAACCACCAGAGGGCTATCGCTTCATTTTTATTGCCCAACGCATTGATGCCGTATTACCAACTATCCGCTCTCGCTGCATTATAACGCACCTTGAAACAGAAAAAACTGTTATCACTCATCCGGTAGTTACTGCATTGTTATCGCATCAAGTACCATCGGCTGATCAATTTTTAAAACTGCTCGAAACGCATGAGCTCAAAGAGCAGGAATCAAATGACCTGATTGATTATTTATTGGGCCATTGGTTGAACATTGAAAAAAATGAACACGCCGCACCGGAAAGTCAAAAACATACTGCCCGGCGTATTGCCATCTTAAAAAAAGCGCTTGCGCACCCGCCGATGCCCGGCAGTAGTAAAATTTTTTGGAAAAATCTTTACTTGCAGATGCTCCGGATCAACCACCCTTAATAACCGCCACCGGTTTCAGTTGGACCACCTTGCGCGCAAGCTGCGCATCATGCACGACCCCTACAACTTGCTCCACGTCCTTATAGGCAAGCGGCGCTTCTTCTGCCAATCCAGCATCAGAATCGCAGCGAATGATAATCCCCTGCTTTGCCAACTGCTGACGCAGAGAAACACCTCTGACCTGTTTTTTTGCCTGCATACGGGACATTTTTCTCCCAGCTCCGTGGCACGACGTACCAAATGACGTCGTCATACCTTGCTTGGTCCCGACTAAAACATACGACGCAGTACCCATCGTGCCCGGGATCAAAACCGGCTGACCCACGGGACGATATTTGACCGGCAGCTGCTCACTTGCTGGCCCAAATGCACGCGTGGCCCCTTTGCGATGCACCAAAAGATTCATCATACTTCCGTCAACTTCATGCCGCTCGCTTTTGCCCATATTGTGCGATACATCATAGACAAGCTCGACAGCAATATCCTTACCAAAAACGCTTTGACAGGCTTTACGTACCCAATGGCCAATTAAATGCCGATTCGCCCATGCAAAATTGGCGGCTGCCTGCATCGCGGCAAAATAGGCCTGCCCAAGTTCTGATTTAAATGGCGCGCAGACCAGTTCGCGATCAGGAAGCTCGATGCCCCAGGTTGCCAAGTGCGGCATGAATTGGCGCACATAGTCAGTACACGTTTGATGACCAAGCCCACGCGATCCGCAATGAATCATGACGGTGAGCTGATTTTTTTGTAAACCAAAAAGAGCTGCCGCTTTTTCATCAAAAATATCGCTGACAACTTGCAGTTCAAGAAAATGGTTTCCCGATCCTAGTGTGCCAAGCTGATCAGCACCGCGCTCTTTTGCTTTTTGAGATATCATCTCCGGATCAGCACCATTCATGGCGCCACGCTCTTCACAAAATTCAATATCAGTCGTTTGGCCAAATCCCTGCTCAAGCATTTCAAGCGCACCACGCTCTAAAACTTTTTTCATCTGATCCGGTTTCAAAACAACGTTGCCACCGCGCCCGACACCGGAAGGTACCGCTTTGAAAAGTTCAGTCGCACAGCGCTCCAGCTGATCCCGCGTTACTTCATCAGCGGTTATTGAAAGTGCCAGTAAGCGGACGCCGCAATTAATATCATACCCAATACCGCCCGGTGATATAACGCCACCATGATCAATTGCGGTAGCTGCCACACCGCCAATCGGAAAACCGTACCCCTCATGAATATCCGGCATTGCATACGCATACTGAATGATACCGGGAAGTGTTGCAACATTCACTAACTGATTAAGAGAACGATCAGTCAAAATATCTTCAAGCATCGCACGATTGGAAAATACACGCGCCGGCACGCGCATATCAGCGCGAAACGTTTGCGGAATTTCCCAAAGATACGGCTCAATTTTTATCAGATCATCAAACGTAATCTGAGGCATAGATTCTCCTAAATATCAAAAACAATATCGACCATCCATCCATCAGGAGTTTTTGTAATCCTGCCTCCATGGTACGTCACCGCTTTTATTTCGACCACATCAAATCGCTCAATCTCAACCCCCAAAAGCTCCGCTTCAATTGAAACGGTCTCAAAATGGTTAATACACGTATCAAGATATGCTTCATTATGCACGTCAGAAAGATACAGTGCGTCGGATAAAAAATCGATCAGAAGATCGTCAACTGAAGTTGCCTGCACGATGACAATTCTTTTTTTTGATAGTGATGGGCAGATAAGACGACCATCTTGCTGCCAACATCCATGAGCATGTGGACCGATACTTTGAAACATGCCGATCAAGGCGTGTCTAAAAAGTTCTTGGAGCGACGAACCGTAGACACGTAATTTTAAATCCGCGGTATGAGCAAGAAGTTCAAAATCTTT
>JAGVKP010000037.1 GCA_020050475.1 Candidatus Babeliales bacterium | reverse complement strand
TTGGGTTGCGCAACGCACGGGCCAAGTTTATCAATGATCGCTTTTGGCGTCGGCATTCTCTCGGCAGCTGCTGGCCGAATAGGAATACCGACTCGTATATCGATTGCTTCCAGTCCCTTGATGCCCTCTTTTTTGAGTATGGAGCCAATATAGCCAATATCGGCACATTTATTATACGCATCCTCAATAGCATCACGAATTGATTTATCTCCCGTTTCCATCCACGAAAAAGCGTCGATGACGGTCATGTCAGAAAAACCAAGACGCAAGGTACCGAGAATAATTCTTAGGATAAATTTTGCTTCCACGTGGCTGCACTGCGCAAGCAGTTTTAAAACACGTGATGCTTTTTCCTCTTGTGAACCGGTACCACTTATTTTTTGTATTTCACACAGTTCATCGTAGACATTGATAATGGTCAGATTTTTGGAGCGCTTTCCCGATTCGGCCTCTGCAACTACCAGGCCCAAATCGCCCAATTTTTTTGATCGCGCGCTCACCTCTTTTTCGCTCATTGCAAGATAGTCAGCGACAACCGAAACAAGATTTTTTTCAGCAAAATTAAACTGATTGCCTTGATAGGGCGGACGCAAAATACCGAGCACCAGATTGCTTATGATTGCTAATTCATGGGCCGTCGCTTTTGAAAAAAAATCTGCCAAAAGACGCGTCATTTCAAGACGAGAACTGGTAATTTCAAGCATCTGCAGCAGCTGAGCCAGATCGATAAAATGCATTACGCACTCCTTTTTTTATCTGGAAAAAAAAAGATGAATATTTTCTGCATGGCGCACAATACCCCATATGCTGATAAACATCATCAAAAAAATTGAATCAAGCGGTAACTGATTAAAAATAATCAGAAAAAAGAGAAACACACAGGAAACAACCGAGGAGATACCAACCGTATAGGTAATAGAAAATGAAAGCGCCCATACCGCCAAAAGAATCATAAAAATATGCGGCACAAACCACAAAATAATGCCTACTGAGGTAGCAATCCCTTTGCCGCCCTTAAAACCCAAAAAACATGAATAGCTATTACCAATAACTAAAAAAGCAGCAGCACAAAGCTGCGTGATATGAGTAACAGAAAGAAGGCCCAGCAATGCTAAGTATCCAAATGCTTTAAAAAAATCCAGCGCAAAGATAACAAAAAAATATTTTTTACCAAGCATTCGTGCAACATTCGTCGCACCGCTACTTTTGGAACCGAAAGCAGTAATATCAAGCTGAGCATAGTAACGCGCAATAAGGGCTCCCGGCGAGATAGAGCCAACTACATATCCGACTGCAAGTGCTCCGATATTACCCAGCATGTTCTTGTTCCTTCATCTGAACATAAAAAAGATGTGTATATTTATAACCAGAAGCGATTGTCAGACCGAGCGCAAAAATAAGGGTCCACTGCTCAAGATGATCAAGAAACATAAAAGTGCCGGGCACATTTAATATGGCAATAGTCAGATACAGATACTGAAAAAAAGTTTTTACTTTTCCAAACCACATGACCGGCAATGCACAATCATACTCCAATGCAAAGCTGCGCAGACCCATAACTAAAAATTCGCGGCCGATAAAAATGATCGCCCAGTAATAATAAATTTTACCAAGAGCAACCAAAGCAATCAGCGTGGCATATAGAAGAAACTTGTCTGCTAAAGGATCCAACAAAGCCCCAAGGAGTGATTCGGCACTGAATCTTCTTGCCAAATATCCATCAAGGAAATCGGTTATTGATAGCGCTGCAAATAAAAGCGCACCAAAACTGTTCAAAAAAATATTTTCGTACGGCAAAAGAATAACCAGCAAAAGCGGCAAAACAAGTGGCGAAAAAACAAGACGTATCAGCGTTAAGATGGTTGGTAGTTGGGCTGTTTCAATTTTCATAGAGATCGACAATTATTATGGATTTTCAAACTTAATGATACTTCTTAACGGTTCTTAACACCAGAGAAAACAAGTATCTAAATCAAACACCTGCTTTACATGAAGCTTTTACTAAGGCCCATCACAGCCCGTGATATGGTGGCGACGAGAGGATTCGAACCTCCGACCTTCGGATTATGATTCCGCTGCTCTAACCAGCTGAGCTACGTCGCCAATATGCCTTTTAGTATACTATATTTGGATCTTTTGAATACCCAAACTATAGAGAACAAAGTTAAAAATTGATCTTAGAAAGAAAAGACCGGTGATCAATGTCGCAATAATACCGACCATCATCGTAACAGCAAAGCCCTGAATCGGGCCGGTACCAAATTTATAAAGAACAATACCGACTAAAAGTGTCGTTATATTCGAATCAAGAATAACCGCCATTGCATCAGAAAACCCGACATCCACCGCCTTTTTCATCCCAACGCCGGCTGCCAACTCCTCTTTGATCTTTTCATAAATCAAAATAGAGGCATCAATAGCCATACCAACCGTCAGAACCATACCGGCAATACCGGGCAAGGTAAGCGTCGCGCGCAGCCATGCAAGGGCAATAAGAATAACCAGCAGGTTATAAATCAAAGTAATAAAGGCAAAGATGCCAGCCACTTTATAAAAGATAATGCTAAATACAAAAAGGAGCGCCAAGGCTATCGCACAGGCAATCAGCCCTTTTTGAATTGACTCTTGGCCCAGCGATGGTCCTATTTGCCGTTCCTCGACAAACGTAACCGGTGCCACAAATGCCCCTGATTTTAAAAGCATGGCAAGTTCATTGGCCGATTCGGCAGTAAAATTACCATGAATATAGCCATCCGTACTGATCGGGACCGAAATACGCGGCGCGGAAATAACTTCATTATCCAAAATAAGCGCAATTTGGCGATTATGATTTCTGCGGGTCAATTCATAAAACTTTTCGCCACCTTCGGGATTAAATTTAAAATGAACCACTACTTCTGACTGTGTCTGACCACCAAAACCGGTATACGCATCTTT
>JAGVKP010000013.1 GCA_020050475.1 Candidatus Babeliales bacterium | reverse complement strand
CTGCACTTTTTGGAATACAAATCGTTCCGGGTGTGCCACAAAGTGATGTGAGTATCAGTAATGGCCTCATACAAAATTTTAACGTCGGTATATCAGTCAGTGCTGCCGGTGGTGGTACGATTACGCAGCCGGTCGAGCGCGTTTCAATTTCAGGTGTCACTATCACGCAATGCTCGATCCGAGGGATTGATTTTGTCGGCAACTCATTTGCGGCAGCTAATGCTATCAATCAGGGAATTATTCAAAATTGCGTTATAAACCGCTGCGCAACGGCGACGCCACTTGCAGGCCAGGTCGTAAGCCCACTTTCATTGCAGGGATGCATAGATGTCGTGACGCAAAACTGTACGATAAATTTGAATGGTAGTGGTGCTACTGGTAATAATACGCAAGTGGTGAGGATCGTTAATAGCTTGAAATGCTCTTTGATTAATTGCCAGATGAATGATAACGCTGCATTTAACAATCTCAGAGTAGTAAACCTATCTGGAGCTATTGCGTCGACCTTGCAAGATTGTGTTGCAAAAAATAATAGTTGCTTGGGTGATGCGCGCGGCTATTCGCTTGAAAATACCGCAACCGGTAATGAGTTTTATAATGTTACGATGCTTGCGCTCACTGCTACCGGTATTGTCGATGCATTTTTTACTACAACCAACTGTGATCGCAATCTATTTATTAATGCGCGTGCCGTCGGTACTACTGCTACGGGTGCCGGATTAGCTGCTCTTGCAACCGGCTTTAATTTTATTAATAACAGATTTAATAGCTGCATTGATTGTATCGCGGAAGGGACAACTGCCCCTAATACGACGTTTGTCGCTAACTTTGCCTCATTTGGATTTGATCTGAATGTTACCGGGAGCGATACCTTGTTGCGTTGTTCATCATCTGATAATACTGCCAACCTTGCAAACCCAGCGACGCTCAGTGTCGGTATCTTAGTACGCAATGGTACGAATAATGATGTACAAGATTCCTATGCAACGCGTAATACGGTTGGCATCAGGCTTGATCCGGATGGCGGTATCACGACACCAACCAATAATTTCTTACGCAATCGTTCGGTTGGTAACTTTGTAACGCAATATGAGGGTTTTGCCGCAACGAGCCGCGGAACTGCAGCAACTATTAACAACTTGAATGCAATAACATTCCCATGGACCAATATCGGGGTCGGGTTGCAAACGCCATAAAGGTTCGTGATTATGAATACGAGAGTTGCCTATCTGCTTTTTATGTTGAGTGTGTCTTCACTTATAAAGCCGATTGAGTTGATCATCAACCAACCGGGAAATTATACACTTGGCGATAGTATTATCGCTGATATTGCCGGTACTGATTTTATCATCTCTATAAGTGCCAATGATGTGGTATTTGATTGTGATCGGCATGTACTAAGCCAGCAGGTTCTTGTCGGTACGGTAGGCGGTATTATTGTACAAGAGGGATTTTCAAATATTGTAATTCGTAACGGGCTCATCAGTAATCTAACCGGTGTCGGTATCTCAATTTTAAGTACGACGAGTGAGATTTTAATTGAGGATATGCAGATTGAAAATTGTGCACTTGGTGCGGTGAACGCACTCGGGTCGCTTGCCGGACCGATTGTCAATCTTTCAATCAAGCGATGCAATTTTTTTAACTGCCAAAATGCCGTCGCTATTCAGCAAGCGGTAAGCCTTCATTGCCAACAGATTGTAGTAGCTACTGTACCTGGGGGTATTGCATTTACGGCCAATGGCGATGGAGGTGTACTTGATGCTATTACGGTACAAAATAGTACTATCGGCGCTGCTTTTGCGCTCGGTTTGAGTGATGCGCTGATACGCAACTGTGTTTCACAAGGCAATAGTAATCCGTTTGGCGGAAACTTTATCGGTTTTGATTTGGGGAGCGGCAGTGTTGGTTGTGCAGTGATCAATTGCTCCGTGATCGGTTGCTCTTCAGCGGCAGCTCAATTTTTTGGCTTTATTCATTCGTTGGCAAATAATTTTAAGCACTGCTTGATATACGGAAATCAAGGCACCAATGCAACCGGTTTTTTTGGCGATACGATTATATCGCCAATTCAGATGACGTATCAAGATTGTATTGCATCAGCAAATAACGCGACGACTGGCTTTGTGCGCGCATTGAGAACCTTTGCAAGTGCTGGCTCATATATTAATTGTATTGGATCATTTAACACGGCAGCGACTCAAAGTAGCGGTCTTTTTTTTGAATCTACCGCATCAAATTGGACCGTACGAAATTCAATTTTTGTCGATAATACGGGACCGACGGCAGCCGACTCATTTGGTGTTGATGGTGCAACGGATAGAAATCTCTTTGATAATGTGGTTGGCTTTCGGGGCACGACGGCGGTTTATGAGCTGTAAAAAAAGTGAGTAGCGATGAATAAACTATTAGTTATTCTTGCATCCGGCGTAGTATCGGCGGGAGTTCTCTGCTTGTCTTTAGCAGCGGTCGAAATACCGATTACGCAATCCGGTAATTAT
>JAGVKP010000090.1 GCA_020050475.1 Candidatus Babeliales bacterium | reverse complement strand
TACACGACGCTCTTCCGATCTCTCATCTGCCAAACTTTTTAGGGATTTTCAGAGTTCTTTTAGATCAGTTGCTGTTACCTGCAAACCTATTGCACATATTTTTATTGAAACTTTTCTATATTGCCGGAGCATCTTCAGCACTGGGTGGCAGTTACGGTATTTTATTTAGTAACTCGTGGAATCTTTATACGCTGGCTCAAGAAAAGCATCTTCCGTATGCATCATACATTACGCAATTTAACCGCTACCAGGTGCCTTTTATCTGCGTTTTAATAGAAGCGGCTATCTGCACCGGCTATCTTTTACTGACCTACGGGCATCAAGTAACATTACAGCAAATAAGCGTACTTGGTTGTACCATCGCGTATGGATTCAGTGTCGCTGGATTAATTGCCGGCACCAAAAAAGAAGGTAATCTGCTTGCCTGGGGTGCACTTGGCAGTTGCGCACTGCTGGCTGCCAGTTCGATTCGCAATTTCTGGATAAGTGGCGTGCAGTATTTGATCGTTTTTGGAATGCTACTTTTGTGCGGTATCGTTTTGTTCTTAATTACACAATCAAAGAACGAGAATTATCGATAATCAATTTTTTTAACGATATCTTGAAAGAGCTTAAAATAATTTTTGACGACACGTTCGGCTATCTCATGAACTGATTTTTCATCGTAACCGTGTACTGTCATATTTCGATCGTCACACATATTGAGAAGCTTTCTTACCTCTTGCTCAGTGACGATGCCCTGGTCACCAGATTGCTGAAACACTTTTTTTGGTGACGCAACATCAATGCCATATTTTTCTCGCAATAACTCTTTGAGCGCTTTCCACAAAAGATCAAAGCTAAACTCAAAGCGTTTTATAACCGCATCGCGATAGAGACGAAAAGGGTCATCGTCCGCGCCAATATTTTTTTTTGCCCGTTCAAAATAATCGACACCAACCCCTAGCTCCTCTACTGCATCAATTAGTTCGCTTAATTTGACTTTTAAAGCGTCCACTCGATTCCTTCAGTTTTAATAATTTTTTTGAGCTCATCATTCACCGCATGCAAATCAACAAGATCAATTTTTTGCGGCACATTCAGCGCTTCAAGCATGTTGCGCGCTTTCAAAAGATCGTAGTGATCAAGCCTTTTCCCACCATCAAGTGCTAAATCAATATCGGACATAGGGCGATGCTTTTTCCGAGCTCTTGATCCAAAAAGATATATTTTTACACCAGGAAATAGGACGTGGATTGCCTTGATGATGCGCTCTTTTTCTTTAATTTCTTCCATATGAGCCCCTTATTTGTACTTTAATCTTATGTTATCTAATTTTGAGTGTCATTAATGCAAGCAAACATAAAATAAGCGAAATAATACCAAATCGCGCGGTGATTTTCGATTCAGGCCATCCTTTTAACTCAAAATGATGATGAATCGGCGCCATGCGAAAAATGCGTTTGCCGCGATAGCGATAGGAATAGACTTGCAGCATGACCGAAAGCGTCTCAAATAAAAAAAGCCCCCCAGCTATAGCAAGAAGCATTTCTTGCTTGGTCATGAGCGCCATGAGCCCCAACGCACCCCCAAGGGCCAGTGAACCGACATCTCCCATAAAAATCTGGGCCGGATAGGCGTTATACCATAAAAAACCGATCGAAGCGCCGACCAGCGCACTTCCTACGACTGAAAGCTCCGCTGTGCCTGCAAACGGAATATGCAGATACCATGCCATAAAAAAATGGCCAGCCAAATACGAAATAAGAGAAAAGGTGGCAAAATTAGGGATCAACGAACCGATCGCCAACCCATCAAGCCCGTCAGTGAGATTGACGCCATTGCTCGTCGCGATCATGACAAACATCGCCCAGAAAACGTATAAAAATCCAATATCGGGTGTAATGAATTTGAAAAATGGTAGACTGATTTCTGTGCCGCCTCGATGTATCATAAGGCCATACGCCAGCAAACCAGCAACGAGGCACTGCAATGCAAATTTGGTTCGAGAACTGATCCCTTTTTTGCGCGTAATTTTCAACCAATCATCCATCGCCCCGATCGCGCCAAATCCCAGTAAGCAGATAATCATACTGATCACCTGATAGTCAGTCAGCGATGCCCATAATAAAGTAGAACACAGCACCACCATTAAAATAAAGACGCCTCCCATCGTCGGCATATCATCCTTGGCCCGATGAGATTCAGGCGTCAGCTCGCGCGCTTTTGAACGAAAAAAGCTCCGCGAAAAAGCAATAAACCGTTCGCCAAACGCAAATGAGAATATTAATGACGTAAGCAATGCCGCCATCGCGCGGAAACTGACATAATGCAGCACGTTCCAAAAATGAGATGAGGCTTTAAGATGCATGGCAAGGTAGTAAAGCATGGCGCACCTGACAGATTTAAAAAAGTTGAATATCCGCTAGAATACTCTATTAGTTACCAGCTGTGAATAAACCATAAAGGGACTTTTATGAATTATCGCTATCTACTCTTAACTACGCTAGTAATGTTCGGCCTCATGCAGGGGATGGAGAAAAGTCTGCAACTGAAAAAAATAACCGCAACAGAGTGGGACAAGTCTACTATAGGCCAAAAGTTTGACGCGATACTGTCTCGCTATAAAGCTATGGAAGAGAAAAGCACTATTAAAGGGCCAGCAAAAGTTGCAGCTGAAAAGAAAGATCTTCATCCAATGAGCCCAATGTCCAGCTATAAAGAGGAAACGCTCCTCAGCCAAGCCTGGCTTGACAGCTTTAACCAATTTTTTATCGCAACTCGCGGCATACAAGGAGAGCAGACAACTGCACCGGCATTCATGAAAGACTTTGTCGAGGAAATGGAAAAGCTGCTCTCAAACAGCACCTGTAAAACTGATGGCAAAATCGTCCTGAATTTCGATCGACAGTACACCCTTAACCAACAGCTCTATGAAAATCAGCAAGCGTACCATACACGCGCCACCGAGAATCTCCTAAAAAATGAGAAATTTAAGGCAGAACTGGAAAAAGAAAAATCTACTTTAAACACTAAACTCCAGCAAGATAATCTCTTTTGGAAGCTTGAACAAGAGAAGCTGGCGCAGAAAAAAGCAAAATACAGCTTTTTTGCTGGCTTCGGGTTGGCCACCGGCATTTTTGGCGCAGCAACCTGGTATTTCCAACGAACAAAGTAGGAATCCAAAACTCCTCAATCACTCGGGCATTTTTTCAAAAACTTTTCAATATGAGCCGTCCGCGCGGCAATTTTGATAAAATTATTTTTTATCTGCAAAAAATAATTGGGCGGTCTGACAACGCAAAGATTGCCTCAGCGCTTGCATAAGCCCCGCAGGAGACTCAATTGAATGCTATGCAATATGTTTTATACAATATGCCCGAAAAATCGCACGCCAACCCCCTTTGACATCAAATCTCAGTCGTTTAAGCTGGAAAGTGACAGTATAGTTAAAGCATCAGCGAATAATCTACGGAGGATGACTCATGAAAATTAAGCTGCTGAGAGCATTTACATGCGCGGCCCTTATCGGAACATCGGCCGTATCAATGATGGCCGAAACAAATTCAGCACCAGTCCAGGAACTTTCTCCTGAGCAAAAAGCTGAGGCCGAACTGAGAAAAATCGTTGAAACCTGCTTGTATGATCGTACCAATACACAGCCGTTCAACTACTTTATTGATGAACTCATTAAGTTCATTCAGCAAAACAAAGCTGAGGTTAAAGGGCGCCTTTCTGATTCTATTCAGGACAAGGAACTGTACCTTAATGAACTGACTGAAAAGCTCGAATCAATAAAATACAGCCGCAATATTAAACATATCGGTACGACCCTTTATGAATATGTATGGCTTTTGCCAGACTCATTGCGCGCAATGAAACCGTATAAAATTATTGGGTATCTACAAGCTCGCTTGAGACACAGCTAGGGGAAATGGCCCGGTTATCCGCGTATCGCGGTAATTGCTAACATACCAAGTATTGAGTAAAATAAAGCTACGAGGGCATATTTAAAAGGCCCTCGTATTTTTCTGTAACCTCTTTGTGCTCTAGAACTATGAGAACTACTCAGTACGATTTTGATGTAATAGTTGTTGGTGGTGGTCACGCCGGTATTGAAGCTGCGTCGGGCGCGGCTCGTATGGGTTCCCGCACCCTCATGATAACCCTCAATATTGATCGCATCGGTTACATGCCCTGCAACCCAGCAGTTGGCGGGGTTGGTAAAGGGCACATGGTTTTTGAGATCAGCGCACTTGGCGGCCTCATGCCAAAGCTCTGTACCCAGACCTATCTGCAAGCACGCATGCTCAATACCAGTAAAGGCCCTGCCGTTCAAGGACTGCGCCTTCAAATCGACAAACATGCCTATAATAAATTAAGCAAAGAAACGCTTGAAAAGACTGAAAATCTTACCCTCATGATGGGGATGGTTGATGGGCTTCTTTTTGATCAAACCGGCAAGCTCCGTGGAATCAAGACGCGTGAAGGGGCAGAATATACTGCGCCGACCGTCGTTTTAACTACCGGCACCTTTTTAAATGGCCTTATTCATATTGGTCAAACCAACTACTCTGCCGGTCGCCAGGGGGATGAAGCAGCCTTGAGTCTTTCGCCTACGCTTGCTGCACTTGGGCTCAAGCTTGGGCGCCTTAAAACCGGGACGCCGCCACGGCTGCTCCGATCAAGTCTCGATTTTTCAAAAATGAAGATTCAGGAGCCGGATAATCTTGAGTATCTTTTTGAATTTGCCCCGCATAAAGCAATCACGACGCATCACTGCTATATAACGCACACGAATGAAAAAACGCACGAAATTATCCGCAATAATTTACATCTTTCCCCAATGTACAGCGGCTCGATTAAAGGAATCGGTCCGCGCTACTGCCCGTCAATTGAGGATAAGATAGCCCGATTTGGTACTAAGACATCGCATCATATTTTTGTCGAACCGGAAAGTGCCTCGAGCGAAGAGGTGTATCCAAATGGCATTTCTACTTCCTTACCACTTGATGTACAAAAGCAGTACATTCGCTCAATTGTCGGTTTTGAAAATGCCATTATTGTTAGACCAGGGTATGCCGTAGAATATGATTTTGTCTTACCC
>JAGVKP010000036.1 GCA_020050475.1 Candidatus Babeliales bacterium | reverse complement strand
GTAATAAGTGGTGTAATGCCCTTGCTTATCATTTCATCAATCATTGCTGCATAATGATCAAGCGCTGCCTTGTCGAATATGCCTTCTTCTGGTTCAATCTTGGCCCATTCAACTGAAAAGCGGTAGGCATTCATGCCAAGCTCTTTGAGCAGCTGAATGTCTTCAGGATATTTTTGCCAGCGGTTGCAAGCAGTTCCGACGCGGTTGTGTAGCGGAATATCATGTGCTTGTTCAAAAAGCGTCCAGCTATTTTCGATGGTTTTTTCTGCGGCTGTTTCGGTACCTTCTGTTTGCCATGCTGAATCGCCGCATCCCCACAAAAATGGTGCGGGGAATGAAAGATCATGAAGGTCGATTGTCTGCCATTCCCATTTAAGTTCGTACGATTGATTCTGAAAAAAAAAGCTGCACAAAAGAAATAAAAACCAGCCGTCCCGACCTGCTTGCAAAAAGATCGAATGCATCTACTGACTCCTTTTTTTTACTGTAGGTTTTTGCGACAGGAAAATGCAAGAACTCATGTACGCAGCGATCATTGCTAATTGTTTGACGGGTGCTACACTGAAACTGATCTTCAAAGGGATTAGTATGCGCTTTTTTTCACGACTTATGGTGTTTGTCTTTTTTTTGATCGCGTTCTCGTTTGTTGTTCGTGCATTGTTGCCTTATGCATCATGGAAAATGGTTGATAATGCTTTTTCATACGTCTCGTTTCCCCTGATGAAGGTGCAAGCGTTTATTTCAGAACCGTTATATAAATTAGCGCATCGAAAATGGGATATTGAAGCGTTACAAAAAAAAGTTGATCAGCTTTATCAAGAAAAAGAGCAGGTGATAGCGCGCAACATAGAGCTTGAAGCAGCGTTAAGGTTTGGCAATCAAGCAGGAGCGCTTTGCGAGTTCAAAAAAAGATATCAGCATGCCAATGCCCTTTTAGGGCAAGTTATTATGCGCACATGTACAGAAAGCGAACATCTTATTTTTGTTGATCGGGGTGCTCACCATGGCGTTACGGCCGGGATGGTAGCAGTATACGAAAATAATCTTATTGGCCGCGTCAGTGAAGTTTTTCCGTTTTACAGTAAAATTCTTCTGATAACCGATGCGCGGTGCAAGGTAGCAGCTTGGTGCGGTGCACAACAAGCACGCGGTATCCATGAAGGGCAGCAGCAGGTGCACACGGTGCTTAATCATGTAAGCCATCTTGAGCATGTTACGGTAGGCGATATGGTAATTTCAAGTGGCGAGGGTACGATTTTTCCGTATGGCCTTGCGCTGGGGGTTGTTACTTTTTGTGCCAACGATGGAATCTATCATGCAGTCAGAGTAAAACCGCTTATCGATCCGATGAGTGTGACCTATTGTTTACTTGTACAAAAAACGGCCCACGATCACCTATAAAATCTGTCTTTTAATCAAAAATCAGCAGCGAGAAAATCGGTTTTTTGTTGAAGATAACGCCGTTTTATTGCTATCTTTAAAGATAGAAGCGTTATCAAATTAAAATTAATTTTTAAGTGTTAGGGAGAGTAGTATGAAGATGAATAAAATAAGTGCGTTGTGCGCGCTTGCACTTTTATCTGCCGGGGCCAATGCCTCATATATTTCTGGCAAATATGCACGTGGTGCCCAGGCTGAAGGTGTTATTACCAAAGATGGTAAAATCGTTGGATTTATTAACTCAAACATCAAGATTTTAAAGCCGGATCATCAGATGCTCATCGGTGCTATTGAGCAGAATAAAAACGTTTTTAAAAATCTGACGATTGCGCAGGTCCTTGAGAGACTGCCGCAGCTATCGACGCTGAAAAAAGCTCTCGAGCAGCAGGGTCTGCTTGGTTCGCTTGATAAAAGTGGAAAATTGACTTTATTTGCACCAAACAACCGTGCTTTTGAAGCGATAAAAGATGTAGCTGCAAAACTTTCTGATAGTGAGTTTGCACAGGTACTTAAAAACCACCTTATAGCGCAGCAGCGTCTTGGTGCGCAGGATCTTAAAAAAGTAGCTGCAAAAGGTGGTGCGGCCACAACTGCTGCACAAAAGCAGCTGGATGTTGATGAAACATTGAAGAAAGTTATCGTTGCCGACATTGAGACAAAAAACGGTGTTATTCACATTGTCGATGAAGTGTTGGTTCCATAACGTAGGCAGCGTGATTATTAAAGAATCTTAAAGGAGAAAATCATGAAGAATGCGAAACTAAAAGTGATGATTGCTGGTTTGGTACTTGGCGCAATGAGTTTTCAGGCTGAATCAGCACCAGCATCAGGGGTAGCGGCTTATGGGCAGGGTACGCGAGTAGGTACCGCAGTTCGCCCGGGTGGTAGATATTACGGTCAGCCGGTTATGACCGGACACGGTGCAGCGGCTCACCATCAAACAGCATCAACTGCTTCAGGTGTAGCAGTCGATCAGCCTATCGTAAGTGGTCAGGAGACGATCGTTAGAGATTACGCTCCTGAAAAACAGGGTGCGGCTTACGAAGCTGAACAGGTTGAGTTCGATACCTTCGCTGAGTAACAAATAGATAGGTAGCGGTGATATTTATCAAGAGGCATGGTGCTTTACGCATCATGCCTCTTTTTACTGTCCTTGAGGGAAATCTCTTTTTTTGCTTTGACTTTTACGCTCATTTTCTTTACAATTTTGAGGTCCTGTAATATAAAAAAGGGCGGTTAGCTCAGCTGGCAGAGCATCAGTCTTACAAACTGGGGGTCGCTGGTTCGAATCCAGCACCGCCCACCATCTTTTGAAATTTTGTTCCGCGGTAGCTCAGTCGGTAGAGCAAACGACTGTTAATCGTTGGGTCGCTGGTTCGAGTCCAGCCCGCGGAGCCACTTACATGGAGCTGTAGCTCAGTTGGTTAGAGCGTCCGCCTGTCACGCGGAAGGTCGCGAGTTCGAGTCTCGTCAGCTCCGCCATTCAAAGCCTCTGGCAAAGAATGGCAGAAAATCTCAAAGTATATTTTATAATCTGTAGCCATTTCGTAGAAATGTATGAATCTCCTGAGAGCTATACAGCCGCTCGTTTTAATGCCAACTATGTGGTCGTTTCTTTCCGGTATTGCATGCGGGCTGATTTTTGGTATTTCGATTCCTGAAAAAATAAATAAAATAATGGCGTATCTATTGATCGCAATTATCGGACTTAAGGGTGGGCATACCATCGTATGTGATGCGCAGCTTTCGTGGGATGTATTTTTTATCATGACGTTTGGACTTTTTATGAGTTTCACTATCCCATTTGCTGCCTACGGTTTTTTGAGAATAACGACATCTCTTGATAACATCACCGCAGCAGCTCTCTCGGCTCATTATGGATCGGTAAGTATTGTTACCTTTGTGGCGGCAAGTGATTTTTTGCGGATGCAAAGCGTATGTTATCCTGGTTATTTTGTAGCCCTTATGGCACTTATGGAATTTCCTGCTTTGATATCAGCTTTTTTATTGGCTCGTGCCGATAAAATAAATATCGTTGCACTCTCTTCTATTGCATCTCACAAGACGTTGGCTATTCTCCTGTTGTCATTTGTATTTGGTATGGTTCTGAACGATCAACTTCATGCAATAGTGCAGACTGTTTATGCCCCCATTTTTAAGGTGACTCTTTTGTTATTCCTCTTTGGTATGGGTTTGGTTGTCGCTCGCCAAAAAAGCTCACTCAAAGATTTTTCATTACCTCTTTTAAGCTTTGGTATTTATATGCCGCTTATATGCGCTGCGTGCGCGTTAATTTTTTCGATGATAACTCATTTGCCAGTGGGTGCTGGTACGATGCTTATGGTTTTATGTGCAAGCGCTTCGTATATCGCAATACCTGCGGCGGTTCGTGTCTCATTACCGCAAGCGCGCGCGAGTATTTATCTGCCTATGGTTTTAGGGGTTACATTCCCTTTTAATATTATTTTTGGTATACCGTTTTACTATGCATGCGCAAACTTTTTTTTAAGATGAGAGCATAAATATTTTTTTGGCGATAGTCTGTTAAAAGAAATTTTAATGTCCCTTTTTTTGTATGTATAATAGATCTGTGCGGATTGTTTTTTCGCCGTTTTTGTTGAAAAGAAAGGGATATATGACAACAAATCTTCTTTTTATTACCCTTGTATGCTTTTCAAATCGCATGATGTGTATGG